>CATZYY010000037.1 GCA_958426425.1 uncultured Oscillospiraceae bacterium | reverse complement strand
ACGACCTGACCCAGATGACCTTCGGCTTCAGCCGCGACGACGCCGGCAAGTTCCTGGATGCCTACTATGATCGCAAGATCTACGAGAACGATCCCTTCGCCAAGCTGGATCAGAACGGCGTGGGCCGTCTGGTGGACATGGCCTGCAAGCTGGGCCGCAAGACCAACCCCGACCTGCACCTGGGCATCTGCGGCGAGCACGGCGGCGACCCCTCCAGCGTGGAGTTCTGCCACCGCACCGGTCTGGACTATGTGTCCTGCTCTCCCTTCCGCGTGCCCATCGCGCGCCTTGCTGCCGCTCAGGCTGCCATCAAGGACGCCCAGTAAGGCACATCCTGTTTTCCGTACACGCAAGGCGCCTGCCCAAAAGGGCAGGCGCTTTCGTATTCTTCACCTCAGAGTTTCTGTCTCGCACCGCTGAAACTGCTGCCAACAGGAGACAAAAACCGGACCGTCCCCTAAGAGACGGTCCGGTTGATCTTCTCAGATGCCTCCTGATTCTAGACGTCGTCCGGAATCCCAACGCGCAGGTAAAAGCGATGCATAAAACCGAAAGTAAAACCGCCGGGCAGCATACCGTTGACAAACAGAGCCACCAGCACACCGATGCCGGTATCCAGAATGCGGTTGAGGGCATAGGAGACATAGCTTTCAACAGGGGTGTTAAACAGAATGATGCACAGCACCACACCGCCGGGCTGAACGCCGCCCACCCAAATGATCTGACAGGCTAAAATCAAAATCATGACGCCCACAAAAGTCATGGGAATCAGCACCCAGCGGTTGCTGCCGTCGGGAAAGAAGTGCGCGTAGACAGCAAAAAGGCCCATGCCGATGAAACCGCCCACCAGCGTGCCGAAAAAGCGGTTGCCCCCATGGAGCTTGCTGGTGCCGTAGTCGCTGCCCATACCAAAAATTGCGCCGATGCAGGCAAAAGCCGGGCTGCGATCCACAAAATAATACAGCAGCGCGCACAGGGAAGCCGCCAGGGCCGACTTGAAATTACGCAGCCCCACCTTGGGTAAGCGGAAGGTCCGTTCCTGTTGTTCCATGGCAATCTCCTGTTGTTCAGATCTTGCCAAAATTGTAGCACAGATCTTTTCTCCGGAAAAGGGGGCTTTCCCTTTTATTTTACGTATTTGCTTAAAATTCCACTTCCCCGCTGTAAACCAGCTTGGCGTCGCCGGTCAGCGTCACCCGCTCATCAGTGTAGTTGACAATCAGATCACCGCCGCGGACCCGAACAGTCACGTCCCTGCCCTTGGCACACTGTCCGTTGGCCACCGCCGCCACCACTGCCGCGCAGGCGCCGGTGCCGCAGGCCAGGGTCTCCCCGCTGCCCCGCTCCCATACCCGCATTTTGATGGTGCTGGGGTTCACCACCCGGATAAACTCCGTGTTGATCCGGTCCGGGAAATAGGGCGCGTGCTCAAACTGGGGACCCACGTGCTCCACATCCACGCCGTCCACCCGGGGACAGAACACCACACAGTGGGGGTTGCCCATGTCCACGCAGGTGATGGCGTATTTCTCCCCGCCGATGGACACAGGGTAATCCACGATCTTTTTCTCCGGCAGGTTCAGGCGCAGGGCCGTGGTATCCAGCGTGCCGTAGCCCATGTCCACACAGGCGGAGGTCACCTTTCCGTCGGCGGTGTATACCTCCACGGCCTTGACGCCGGTATCGGTCTCAATGGTCATGGTGTCCTTGCGGACGTGGCCGTTGTCGTAGAGGTACTTGGCCATGCAGCGCAGGGCGTTGCCGGCCATGGCGCCCACAGAGCCGTCGGCATTGAACATCCGCATGCGGGCGTCGGCCTTGCGGGAGTGCTCCATGAGAATGATGCCGTCGGCGCCGATGCCGTAGTGCCGGTCGCAGAAGGTGACGCACAGCGACTCCGGGCAGGTGATCTCACCGTCGAAGTTCTCCAGGAAGATGTAGTCGTTGCCGCAGGTCTGCATCTTGGCAAAGGGCAGCTTCTGCCGGTGGCTGCGCAGGTGGCAGATGTCGATGAGCTCCGTGTTGGTCTGGTTATAACGGCTTTGCAGAATGTCCGTCAGGGCATTGGCGGTGTCCAGGCTGGTCAGGCAGGGGATGCCCAGCTGAACGCAGCGGTGGTTCAGGCGGATGAAGTCCCGGATGTAATCGGGCTCCGTAGAGCCGGTGAGAATCACATAGTCGATCTTTCCGGCCTCCAGCAGCTGAAATACCCGGTTGTCCTGGCCCAGCTTGCCCACCACTTCCACGTCGGTGCCCAGGCGGGAGATCTCAAAGGCAGTGCGCTCCGTGGCGTACAGCTTATAACCCATGTCGTCCAGCTTTCGGGCAATGCCCACAATCTCCGGCTGGTCCCGGCGGTTGACGGAGATCAGTACGCCGCCCCGCTCGGACTTCTCCACCTTGTACCCGGCGGAGACCAGGCCCTTGAACAGCGCCTCCTGCATGTTCTTGCCCAGGCCCAGCACCTCGCCGGTGGACTTCATCTCCGGAGAGAGGGAGGCGTTGGCGTCGGTGATTTTCTCAAAGGAGAACACGGGCACCTTCACGGCAACATAGGGCGGCTGCTTATAAAGGCCGGTGCCGTAGCCCAGGGACTTGAGGCTCTGCCCCACCATGACCCGGGTGGCCAGATCCACCATGGGCACGCCGGTGACCTTGGAGATATAGGGCACGGTGCGGCTGGCCCGGGGGTTCACCTCAATGACGTACAGCTCGCCCTGATAGATCAGGTACTGGATATTGATAAGGCCTCGGGTCTTCAGGGACAGCGCCAGCTTCTCCGAGCAGTCGATGATAACCTTCAGCATCTTGTCCCCAATGGAGAAGGGCGGATACACGGCGATGGAGTCGCCGGAGTGGACGCCGGTGCGCTCGATGTGCTGCATGACGCCGGGGATCAGCACGTCGGTGCCATCGGAGATCACGTCCACCTCCAGCTCCTTGCCCATGAGGTACTGGTCCACCAGAACCGGGTTTTCAATCTTGCCGGAGAGGATGACCTCCATATAGGTACGCACATCCTGATCGTTGTGGGCAATAACCATGTTCTGTCCGCCGATGACGTAGCTGGGCCGCAGCAGCACGGGGTAGCCCAGTTCATTGGCCGCCGTCAGGGCCTCCTCCATGCCAAGGACCCCCCTCCCCTGGGGGCGCTTGATGGAAAAGCGCTCCAACAGCTCGTCGAACCGCTCCCGGTCCTCGGCCATGTCGATGGACTCGGCGGAAGTGCCCATGATGGGGACGCCGTGGCTGTCCAGATACTGGGTGAGCTTGATGGCGGTCTGGCCGCCGAAGGCCACCACCACGCCGATGGGCCGCTCCACGGCAATGATGTGCATCACATCCTCCGGGCACAGGGGCTCGAAGTACAGCCGGTCGGCGGTATCGTAGTCCGTAGAGACGGTCTCCGGGTTGTTGTTGACGATGACCACGTCGTAGCCCAGCTCTTTCAGCGTCCACACGCAGTGGACAGAGGAGTAGTCGAACTCGATGCCCTGGCCGATGCGGATGGGGCCGGAGCCCAGCACCATGATGACCGGCCGGCCGGACCGGGGGAAGGTCCGGGACTCGCAGAAATGGTCGTAGGTGGAGTAGAAATAGGGGGTCTCGGCGTCAAACTCCGCGCCGCAGGTGTCCACCATTTTGTAAACGGCGTTCCGATGGGCCGGCAGAGCCCCGCCGGAGAGGCGGGAGAGGGCCTCGTCGGTGTAGCCCAGGCGCTTGCCTTCTTCGTACTGCTCCGCCGTCAGGTCGCCGGAGAGGGTCTTCTCAAACTCCGCCAGCTTTTGAATCTTTGCCAGGAACCACAGGTCGATCTTGGTGATGGCGTGGATTTCCTCCAGGCTGACGCCGGTCTTGATGGCCTCGAACACCGTGAAGATCCGGTGGTCGTCCACCCAGCGCAGACGCTCCTGAATGGAGGCGGTATCATCGGGGTCGGCCTTGCGGTTGAGGGTGTCCATGCCGATCTCGGCGCCCCGGACGGCCTTCATCAGCGCCATCTCGAAGCTGGGGGCGATGGCCATGACCTCGCCGGTGGCCTTCATCTGGGTGCCCAGGGTCCGGGAGGCGTCGGCAAACTTATCGAAGGGCCACTTGGGCATTTTCACCACGATGTAGTCCAGGGTGGGCTCAAAGCAGGCACAGGTCTTGCCGGTGATGTCGTTTTTGATCTCGTCCAGGGTGTAACCCAGGGCGATCTTGGTGGTGATTTTGGCAATGGGGTAGCCGGTGGCCTTGGAGGCCAGAGCGGAAGACCGGCTGACCCGGGGGTTCACCTCGATGACGGCATACTCAAAGCTCTCGGGATTCAGGGCCAGCTGCACGTTGCAGCCGCCCACAATCCCCAGGTGGGCGATGATGTCCAGGGAGGCCTTGCGCAGCATCTGGAACTCCTTGTCCGCCAAGGTCTGGGTGGGAGCCACCACAATGGAGTCGCCGGTATGAACGCCCACCGGGTCCAGATTCTCCATGGAGCAGACGGCGATCACGTTGCCCACGCCGTCCCGCATGGTCTCAAACTCGATTTCCTTCCAGCCGAAAATGGCCTTCTCCACCAGCACCTGGGTGATGGGCGAGGCGTCCAGGCCTGTGCCGGCGATGATGCGCAGCTCGTCGGGGTTGCTGGCGGCGCCGCCGCCGGCGCCGCCCAAGGTGAAGGCGGGCCGCACAATGACCGGATACCCAATCCGGTCAGCCACTTCCAGGGCTCCTTCCACCGTCTCGGCAATGTCCGAGGCGATGACCGGCTGTCCGATTTCCGCCATGGCCTCCTTAAAGAGCTCCCGGTCCTCCGCCCGGGAGATGGCGGCGGCGTCGGTGCCCAGGAGCCGGACCCCCTGGGCCTGGAGGAAGCCCTCCTTGTCCAGCTGCATGGCCAACGTCAAGCCGGTCTGGCCGCCCAGGCCCGCCAAAATGGAGTCGGGCTTTTCCTTTTGAATAATCCGCTTAATGGTTTCTACCGTGAGAGGCTCTAAGTAGATCTCGTCGGCCATGGCCTGGTCCGTCATAATGGTGGCGGGGTTGGAGTTGCACAGAACCACCTCCACCCCGGCCTCCTTCAAAATGCGGCAGGCCTGGGCGCCGGCGTAGTCAAACTCCGCCGCCTGTCCGATGACGATGGGGCCGGAGCCGATCACCAGAACCTTTTTGATGCTTGTATCCAGCGGCATTACTGATCGCCTCCCTTCATCATGTCCACAAACCGATCAAACAAAAACCCGGTATCCTTGGGGCCGGTGCAGGCCTCCGGATGGAACTGGACCGTAAAGGCCTTCAATTCCGGGTAGTCGATGCCCTCGCAGGTGCCGTCGTTGGCGTTGGCGAAGCGGACGGTGCCCACCTTCACGCTGTCGGAGTCCACAGCGTAGCCGTGGTTCTGGCTGGTGATGTAGGTCCTCTTCCCCGCCAAATCCCGGACCGGCTGGTTCACGCCCCGGTGGCCGTATTTGAGTTTGTAGGTGCTGCCGCCCACGGCCAGGGCCGTCAGCTGGTAGCCCAGGCAGATGCCGAACATGGGGACCTTGCCCAGAAGCGTCTGAATCTGCTGGATTTGATAGGTGTTCTCCGCCGGATCTCCGGGGCCGTTGGACAGCATCACGCCGTCAGGCTTTGCCGCCAGGATCTCCTCTGCGGACACGGTGGCAGGCACCACCGTCACAGTGCACCCCCGCTTCTGGAGCTCCCGGACAATATTGCGCTTGGCGCCGTAGTCAATGAGGCTGACGCGGAACCGCTCCTCCCCCGCCGCGGGATGGATGGAGGGTGCGGCGCAGCTGACCGCCTCCACCACGCCGGTGACGGCGTAGGTCTTCACCACGGTCAAGTCCGCCGGGACCTCATCGCAGATGGCGGCGTTCATGACACCGTGCTCCCGGATGATTCTGGTCAGCTCCCGAGTGTCCACCCCCCAAAGGCCCGGGACCCCCTGTTCTTTCAGGTAGGTGTCCATGTCACAGTCGCAGCGGAAGTTGGAGGGCGCCTCGCACCACTCCCGCACCACATAGCCCCTGACGCAGCACGCGCCCTCAAAATCCTCCCGGATGATGCCGTAATTGCCCATGAGGGGATAGGTCTGCAGCACAATCTGTCCCGCGTAGCTGGGGTCTGTCAGCGTCTCAATATAGCCGCACATGCCGGTGGTGAACACCAGCTCGCCCACGGTGTCCCCATCGGCGCCGAATCGGTAGCCCTGGAACACCTGGCCGTCCTGCAGCACCAGATAGCCTCTTTTCATAAGCATCCTCCCGCCTCGGACCGAAGTCCGCCAATTTTCTTGTATTCTTAGTTATTATGCGAGATTTTGCGGCAACAGTCAATCGTTTCCACCGCAGCGGGAAGTAGACTTTGGCGGGAAAATAGGTATTACTTTTTGTGCATTTTTATACAAATTCCTTGTTTGCCACGGCGGGCAGCCATTGCAAGACGGCGCGGCTTCCCCTATAATGGAGGCACAGACCCCAAAAAGGAGGGCGCCTTATGGCCAAACTGCTGGACAAGTTCACAAAGCCCTTTCAGGACAGCCGCATCCCCTTTTTGCTGGCGGAGGTCATCACCAACGGCGCCGGAGACATGGTGGATGTGGTGTGCCGCTTTTCCAACGAGGCTGCCGCCTCGCTGCTGAATATACCGGCGGAGGAGCTGCGGGGCAGCCGTTTCACCCGGACCTTCCCCGCCCAGCGCCTGTCGGACGTGGCGGCGCTGCAGAATGTGGCCTTTTCCGGCTCCTGTGCCACCTTCTCCTATACCACTCTGGTGGGGCAAACGCTGCGGGTCACCTGCTTTCAGCCCATGTACGGCCTGGCCTCCTGCATTTTGGACGCTCCCGGCGCCGTGCCTCAGCCCCAGCAGCCCCTGGGGGAACAGATTCCCTTGGCGGCGGCGGTGGTGGAACTGACCCGGGGCGGGGTCCGGTGTCTGTCCTTCAACCAGCGGCTGTGCCAGTGGACCGGCCTGGACCGAAAGACCTTGCTGGACCGCCACGCGGAGGACCTTTCCTCCCTGGTAGAGCCCGAGGACTGGCCGGAGCTGCTCCAGGCGCTGCTGGATGCCGCCAGGGAACGTCGTTCCGCCAGTCGGGACTTCCGTCTGCTGCGGCGGGATGCACCACCTCTGTGGGTCAATCTCCAGGCGGAGCCCCTGTCCGCATCCACCGGCGCCGCCTTCTACACCGTCCTTACAGATGTGGACGCCCAGCATCGGCTGGAGGCCCGCATGAAGGCGCGGATGCAGCAGGCGGAATGGGATCGAAAGCTGCTGGAGGAGCTGGTGGATCGCCTGCCGGGAGGCTGCTGTCTGTTTCGCCGGGACCGGGAGGGGCACCTGGAGGCCCTGCGAGCCAACCGGGGCCTTCAGGAGTTTTTGGGCTATTCAGAGCCGGAGCTGCTGCGGCGTCTGTCCGCGGACCCAGCCTGGCGGGTCAGCGCCGCCGGCAAGGGGCCTTTGCTGGAGCAGGCCGCCCAGGCCCGTCAGCAGGGAGTTCCCCTGCGACGGCTGGTTCAGGTGCGGCCAAAGGGCGGCGGCCTGCGGTGGCTGTCTGTGGAGGCCGTGTGGGAGCCTCAGGAGGACGACGGGCATTTGATCTGTGTTTTCTGTGCCGACGCCACAGAGGCAACAGAGGCCAACACCCAGCGGCAATTCCGCTCTCAGCTGTGCGACCTGCTGTTGGACCGCTCTCGGGTGATGATTATGGATTATGACCCCGCCCAGGATTTGGCCCGGATGGAACGCTATACCGCCGGCGGAGCCAAGGTCACCCGCACGGTGGCCGGGTATTTGGCCGGTCTGCCGGAGGCAGAGACCATTCACCCGGAGGACCGGCGGAAGCTGGCCGCCTCCATGCGCAGGGCCCTGTCCCGCTCTACACCGGAGTCCTTGGAGTTCCGTGGAAACTACGACGGTCAGGGCTGGCGGTGGTGCCGCATCTCCTGGAGCTGTCTCCTGGACCCTGCCGGCGGCGTCAGCCGTCTGCTGGGCAAGGTGGAAAATGTGGACCGGGACCACGCCGCGGCCCTCCGCTATCAGCAGCTGACAGCCAGTCAGAAGAGGCTGTCTCCAGACCTTCTGGCCACTGCCATGCTGGACCTGACGGCCGACCGGATTTTAAATGCCAAATCCTCCGGCCGGCACCTGACCCAGGTTTTGTTTGGCAACACCGCGGACGCCTGTCTGCGCCACCTGCGAGACAATGTGCCTGATCTGGATGCCCGCAGCCATTTTGACAGTCTCTTTCGCCGGGAGCACCTGCTGGCGTCCCTGGGGCAGGGCTGCCGGCAGCAGTCACTGGAGCATCCCCTCTCCTTGGCGGAGGGGGCTCCCGCCTGGTGCTTGACCACCGTGGAGCTGGCAGAGGACCCTGACAGCGGCCATGTGATCGCCTTCTGCACCCTTCGAGACGAGACTGCCGCCCACCGACAGACAGCCGTACTGGAGACGCTGGCGCAACGGGACTATGCGCTTTTACTCACTGTGGAGGCCGCCTCCGGGATCTGTCGGGTCTACGGTCCGCTGGGAAAAGAAATCCCCTCCGGTATCACTTACCGGGTTCTGCTGACCCGGTACCTGCGGCAGCGGGTTCCCTCGCCCTCACAGCGTGCCGCCCTGCGGGCGGTCATGGGCCTGGAAACGGCATTAGACCATCTGGAAACCGCCGATCCCTATACCGTGGTCTGCCCTATAGAGGAGGGCCCTTCCCTTCAGGTGTGCTGGTCCTGGCTGGACCAGGCGGACGGAGTTTTGCTGTTGACCGGGCGATGGCTTCCGCTTTCTCCCCCAGAGGAACCCCAACGCTCCTCTCAGGAGCTTTCGCCAGGAGGCGCTCTATGATTCGTCCCTTTACTCAGGCGGACCTGCCCCAGGTGCTGGAGATCTGGCTGCAGGGAAATCTGGACGCCCATTCCTTTATCCCCGCCTCCTACTGGCTTGATAATCGGAGCCTTGTGGCCGCGCAGATACCGCAGGCAGAGGTGTATGTTTTCCAACAACAGCAGACCATTGACGGATTCATCGGGCTTACCGGCGGAGAGATTGCCGGATTGTTTGTCCGCCGCGCCGCCCGTGGTCAAGGCGTGGGGGCCAAACTGCTGCAAACCGCTCAGGCTCTGGGTCGGCCCCTAAAGTTGTCGGTATATGAGAAAAACACCGCCGCCTGCCGCTTTTACCGCCGGATGGGATTTGTACCCCATCAGCGGCGAGTAGACCCCCATACCGGCCAGGAGGAATGGGTAATGACTTGGCTTCCCTAATTCACGACACGAAAACAGGCCCCGCAGACAGAACATTCTGTCTGCGGGGCCTGAACCGTTTATTCGTCCAGCTTGAGAACCGCCAAAAATGCCATCTCCGCGCCAAGCGCCGCCGCTTTGCGGCGGTTGCGCTCCGAAACACTTGCCTGCGGGCAAGTGTCTGTTGGAATCTGTACACTGCCCAGAGAGCGCATCTTTTTCTTGTCTCCCCGCCGGATACCATATCCGGCGGGGTCCCCATTGAATTTGCATGCTCGGCGGAAATAAATTCCGCCTCCGCCAAGGTTTTCGCTCCCGCGAAAACCCTTGTACGGCGCAATGCGCCGCCCCGCCTTGCGGGGTCCTGGGCAAGAAAAGGCTGCGCCCTTCTTATTCGTCCAACTTGAGAACCGCCAAAAATGCCTCCGTGGGAATCTGTACACTGCCCAGGGAGCGCATCTTTTTCTTGCCCTCTTTCTGCTTTTCCAGCAGTTTCTTCTTCCGGGTGATGTCGCCGCCGTAGCACTTGGCCAGCACATCCTTGCGCATGGCCTTCACCGTCTCCCGGGCAATGACCCGGCCGCCGATGGCCGCCTGGACCGGCACCTCGAAGAGCTGTCTGGGGATGTTCTCCTTCAGCTTTTCGCACAGACGCCGGGCCCGGGGATATGCCTTATCCTTATGGGCGATGAAGCTCAGAGCATCCACGCCCTCTCCGTTGAGCTTCATATCCACCTTTACCAGCTCGCTGGGCCGGTAGCCGGAGAGCTCATAGTCCAGGGAGGCGTAGCCCTTGGTGTTGGCCTTCAGGGCGTCGAAGAAGTCGTAGATGATCTCATTGAGGGGCATCTGATAGTGGAGCTCCACCAGGTGAGTATCCAGGTACTGCATATCCTTGAACTCGCCCCGGCGGTCCTGGCACATGGGCATGATATTGCCCACAAACTCGTTGGGGGCGATGATGTTCACCTTCACATAGGGCTCCTCCGCCCGCTCGATCACCGCCGGATCCGGGTAGTTGTGGGGGTTGTCCACCGCCACCATAGTGCCGTCGGTCTTGTAGACGTGATAGATGACGGAGGGCAGGGTGGTCACCAGATCCAGGTCGAACTCCCGCTCCAGCCGCTCCTGGATAACCTCCATGTGGAGCATGCCCAAAAAGCCGCACCGGAAGCCAAAGCCCAGGGCCACGGAAGATTCCGGCTCGAAGCTCAATGAGGCGTCGTTAAGCTGGAGCTTTTCCAGAGCATCCCGCAGGTCCGGGTACTTGGACCCGTCCTCGGTGTAGATGCCGCAGTAGACCATAGGCTGCACAGGCCGGTAGCCGGGCAGGGGCTCCGAAGCGGGATTGGCCGCGTCGGTGACCGTATCGCCCACACGGGTGTCCTGGACGTTTTTGATGGAGGCGGTGAAGTAGCCCACCTCGCCGGCCTCTAAGGCCTGACAGGGCTCCATGCCCAGGGGCAGCAGATGGCCGCACTCCACCACCTGGTACTGGGCGCCGGAGGCCATCATTTTTACGGTCTGCCCCGTGCGGATGCTGCCCTCCATAATCCGCATATAGACGATGACGCCCCGGTAGCTGTCGTACTGGCTGTCGAAAATCAGGGCTTTCAGGGGGGCGTTCACGTCGCCGGTGGGGGCGGGGACGTTTTTCACAATGTCCTCCAGCACGGCGTCGATATTGATGCCCATTTTGGCGGAGATCTCCGGCGCGTCCAGGGCCGGCAGGCCGATGATATCCTCCACCTCCTGCTTGGCCTTGGCAGGGTCCGCGGCAGGCAGATCGATCTTGTTGAACACCGGCAGGATCTCCAGATCGTGCTCCATGGCAAGGTAGGTGTTGGCCAGGGTCTGGGCCTCCACACCCTGGGTGGAATCCACCACCAGCACCGCGCCCTCACAGGCCGCCAGAGACCGGGAGACCTCATAGTTGAAGTCCACGTGGCCCGGGGTGTCGATGAGGTTCAGCTGATACGTCTCCCCATCCTGGGCAGTGTAATTGAGACGGACGGCCCGGGCCTTGATGGTGATGCCCCGCTCCCGCTCCAAATCCATGTTGTCCAGCAGCTGGCTCTCCATCTCCCGCTGACTTACCGCCTGGCACTTCTCCAGCAGCCGGTCCGCCAGCGTGGACTTGCCATGGTCAATGTGGGCGATGATGGAAAAATTGCGGATATTGCTTTGTTTGATCATTCAGTTACCTCCGTATGGCAAGTCCACGCACCCCGCCAAAGGCGGGGCGGCGCGCAGCGCCGTGAAATCAAATCAAATCCGACTCCCCGCCGCACCCTATATGGCAAACGAGCAGGGGCGCCTCAAGGGCAGAGCATTTCTTTCCCTCGTCCGGGACACGGGTCAATGCATCTTTTTCAGCCCCCGGCTCAAGCCGGCGGCTGCTCTCCGCTTCCGTGGGTCTTGTTCCAGGCGATCCAGAAATCCTCGTCCCAGAATTTTTCATAATCATAGTGTACCACAAGCTCCCGCCACTGTGCCAGCACCGTGTCCATATTCTCCTCCGTCAGGCGGTACTCCCCCGCCGCCAGAAGGTCCAGCACCTGGGTGCACACATGCCCGGAGTGGTGAATGTGGTCACAGTAGTTGTCCAGATTCAGCACAATTTCCGGGTCCATCAGGAAATCGTACAGCCTTACATTCTCATGGGCCAGCAGCCGCTCACAGGCCAGCTCCATGGCGGCGAACACCGCCTCTGTCTGCCCTAAACGGATGGTTTTATCCCAATAGAGAATGCTGTACGGCGGGAAAAAGATCTCAAAGTCCGTCTCCGGGTGGGCGGTAATCCAGCCCTCCACCACATCCAGATTGGCCCGGGCCGCCTCCAGATAGGCGTCGGCGCTTAGCGGCTCCGCCGCGATTTCCGGCCGGTCGTAGGCGTTCAGGGCGGACATGTGGTTCCACCACTCCGTGTCGTCCCAGGTGAAGCCCTCGTCCAGAGTCTCCCCCTCTCCCCAGCGGTTGGCCAGCAGGGTGTAGACGCTGTAATACAGGTTGTCCTTATTGATAAGATATTGCGCATCGTCCAAAGGATTGCTGTTATAGAGATAGTCCGGCATGGCCTGGGTCAGGGCGCTCTCGTCCCGGACCAGGATATTTACATCCAGAATGAAAATCACCCGCTGAGGCGTCTGGCTGCGAAACAGCACTCCCATCACCTTGTCGAACTCACTGAGATAGCCGTCGGGGATGGTGATGCGGACGGCGGAGGTGCCGAAAGTCTCCGCAATCTGGCTGGACCGGTAGTTGGCGGCCATGGAGGTGCCCAGCAGCACCGTATCGGCCTCCACGTTTTTGGCCATGCCCGCAGCCTGATAGCGCTCGTTAAAAAAGACGGGATTCCAGCTCTGAGGCATCCGGTAGTAAAGGCAGGGGTCTACCACATACACTACGGCGGCGCACAGAGCCAGCAGCGCCAGGACGCCGGCCAGGAGGCCGCAGACCCAGCGGCGGTATGCTTGTCTCATAGGCCCCTCCTCAGAAGTTGGAATAGATGAAGGTGGTGACGCCGGAAAAGGACAGCACGCACCACACGGTCAAAAGCCCCAAGCCCAGAGCCAAGGGGACGGTGGGGCGGAAGGTGTCCATCCGCTGCTGCACATTGCGGGGCCACAGGACCGCCAGGACGCCTGCGCCGTACAGCACCGCCACCCGCAGGATATTCACCCAGGGATGGATGGCAGGGGCCAGCAGCTCCAGGGCACTGACCTCTTTGGAGAACAGGCTCTCCACCAGCCAGGGCTCCGGCTTGGAAAGTCCCCCGGTGACGGCGGCAGTCAGCAGCTCCCCGGCGGAGGTCAGGTCCGGCGCCCGGAAGAAAACCCAGGCCACGTTCACAAAGGCGAAGGTCAGCAACCACTGCACGCCGGCAGGCAGGCGGTCCCGTCCCGGGCCCCAGGCCCGTTCCGCCACCTGTCCAAGGCCGTGGAGGGCACCCCAGACCAGGAAGGTCCAGCCGGCTCCGTGCCAGAAGCCGCTGACAAGGAAAATAACGAGGATGTTGAGGTAGGTATGCCCGGCCCCTTTGCGGCTGCCGCCCAGAGGAAAGTAGACGCACTCCCGCAGAAAGGAGGTCAACGTGATGTGCCAGCGCTTCCAGAACTCCCCCACAGACAGGGCACGATAGGGGGAGTTGAAGTTCACCGGCAGCCGCAGCCCCAGGAGCCTGGCGGCACCGGAGGCCATGTCGCTGTAGCCGGAGAAATCGAAATACAGCTGCAGCGTGTAGCCCAGGATCACCAGCCAGGCCGCAGGAGCACTGAGATCTCCCAATCGGCTCCAGCCGTTGTTCACCACTGTGCCGAAGCTGTCCGCCAGCAGCACCTTTTTGACGGTGCCGCAGCAGATGGCGTAGACCCCGGCGGCGGCATCGGACCAGTCGGGCCGCAGAAAGCCCTCCCCCTCCAGCTGGGGAAAGAAGTCCCCGGGCCGCAGGATGGGGCCGGAGGTGACGGTGGGGAAAAAGAGAGCGAACAGGGCCAGGGGCGCGTCGGCTTTCAGCACCGTCTGCCCGGTGTACAGTTCCTTCAGCAGCCACAGCTGCTGGAAGGTGAAAAAGCTCAGACCCAGAGGCGCCCACCCTACGTCCAGAACGCCGCCGGTGAGAAAGCCGGTGTATTTGAACACCAGCAGCACACCCACGTGCCACACGCAGGCCAGGGTCAATGTCCGGCGGCGGTGGGGGGCATCCGGTCCCAGCCGCAGGGCCGCGGCCCTGGTCACCACCACGCCCACGGCCAGCACCGCAAGGCCCTGCCAGCCGCCGCCCAGCACGTAGAATACCAGGCAGCCCAGCTCCAGGGCCATCAGGGCGGCGGCCCGGCTCTTTTTCCGCAGAACCAGGCACACGCCCAGGGTTACCGCCAAAAAGGCGAAAAAGGACAGCGATTGAAAGCTCATGACTCTTTTTCCGTCAGACCGCCCAGGCGGGCGTCCGTGGTGCTGAGAACCTGGGTCAGGCTCTGGCACCGGCCGGGGTAGGCGGCGGAGAGGGCCTGGGCGCTCAGGTCCGGGAACTCCGCCTTCCGGGCGGTTAATGCCCGGAGGGAACGGGTATAGCGCAGCTCGGAGAGCTTGCGGTCGGCGTCGGCGGCCCCCAGGGTGCAGGCGGCAGGGTCCAGGGAGAAATAGGCCTCGTTGGCCCCGGCGGAGCGGTACAGGTGCCGGTACATCTGATACACCCCGGCGCCCAGGTACGCCGCGGCGGCGTTGATGGCAGCCTTGTCCCCCAGCTTGCCCAGCAGACTGAACAGCACATCCGTGGCGCCGGAGAGGAGCTTGCTCTGGAGAGTGGCCAGGACGCTGCCCTGAAGCACGTTGCCGGGCTCAGCGGCATCCAGGACCTCCTGCTCCGTCAGCATGTTGCCCTCCCGGGACAAGGTGCGGCCCAGAATGAAGTCCGCGGAGACGTGGTAGTAGTCGCAGGCCCGGACCACAAAGGACAGGCCCGGCTCCCGGATGCCGTTTTCATAGTGGCTCAAAAGGGCCTGGGAGATGCCCAGGTCCGCGGCGGCGGTCCGCTGGGACACGCCCCGCTCCTGCCGCAGCAGCGACAGCGTGCGGGAAAATTCAGTGGTGGAAGCCATGGCGTTCTCTCTCCTTTAAGGGGATTGGTTTTCCAATATCATACAGGGCGCCCGTGACAGGCGCTTCAAATACGCAGGGTATAGTTTAGCAAAAAGGCTACCAGTTGTAAAGAGGCAAAACGGCGGACCGCACCACATGGTCCGGTCCGCCGCGGCACATCCTTTTCTCTTTTTCAGAACAAACCCACCTGGTTTGGCAGTACATCCCCGCCGATGCTGCGCAGCTGCTGGGCGTTTTCCTCCCACAGCCGGTCCGTCACCGCCATCTTGCGGATGATGTCCTTGACGGTGGTATCCAGCACCGTACCCTCCCGGTAGTCGGCCGGGAAGATAAAGTCCACCCGCCTCTTGGCCAGCAGGTCCTCCACGCCGGGGCGGTTGCTCTCCTGGTACACGGCGATGGCCTGGCCGCCGTAGGCCCGCATCATCTTCATGCAGGGCACATCAGAAAGACCGTCCCCCACGTAGATCATGTTGGTGAAGGGCACCCGCTTGCTGTCGTCTGGCATGGAGTCGTTGAGGGTCTTGTCGTCGGACACGTCCAGGACGCCCTTGTTGATTCGGTAGACAAACTGGGTCTTGGCAGTGAAGTTCACCGCCAGCTTCGGCCACACCGGGTCGCCCTTTTCGTCGTAGTAAAACTCACTGGCGTAAATCTCCTTGAAGGCCCCGGAGATGGCGCTGCCCTCAATGATCTCCCGCAGGCCCGAGGAGATCACATAATGTTCCACCCGGACCCCCTGCTCCGCGCCGAAGGCGTTGATCCGGGGGAACCAGTCCTCCACCCCGGGAAAGAGCACAATTTGGCGGCCCTTGTCCACCAGGTCCGCCCGGGTCAGGGGGAGCTGTTTCCGCCCGGCCTCCTGGAGCATGGTGTACATATAGGCCAGAATGCCGTCCATGCGGTTGCGGCGGCCAAACTCATTGGCCTCCTTCCAGAACTCCGCCGGGGTCATGCCCAGGGAGGGGATGAAGGCGTAGTTCTGCATGTCGGTGGTGCACAGAGTCTTATCAAAGTCGTACAGAAAGGCCACGATGGGCTGCATAGCCGTCCCTCCTTGCTGGTAAAAAAGGCGGCTCCTGTGAGCCGCCTTTTTCCGTCAGTCGTTAGAGCCGGTGTAATTCCGGCCAAATTTCAGGTCGTCCAAATTGATGCGGCGGGTGGGCTCGTCCACAGGAGTCGGGTCCGGTGCGGCGGGCTTGGCGTCGGCAAAGGGGTCTCCCTCGGGATAGGGGTCCGCCTGGGGCGCCGGGGTCTCCTCCGCAGGCTCCTTCTCCGCGGCGAAGGCGGCCAGCACCTTCTCCTCGATCTGGCTCACGTCGGTCTCCTCCGCCGCCGGTGCGGCGGCAGGGACGTCCACCGGCAGCTGGGGCAGCTGCTCCAGATACCGCAGCTCCTGGCTGCACACCTCCCGGACGGAGGCGATGAACTGGGACAGCTCCTGCTGGCCCTGCCGCAGGCGGGCCTGGGCCTCCTCCGTCTCCTGCCGCAGGCGTCCGATCTTAGCCTGGGCGTCCGCCTCAGCCTGGGCCAGCATCTGGTCCCGCTTCTGCTCCGCCTCCCGGACAATGGAATCGGCCATTTTCTGGGCGGTCAGCAGCGTGGCCCGCATGGAGTCCTCGGTGGCCCGGTAGTCCTCCACCTTTTCCACCAGCACCTTCAGCTTGGCCTTCAGAGCCGCGTTTTCCTTATAGAGATTGGTATAGTCGTCGGTGAGCTCGTCCAGAAACTCGTCCACCATGGCCATATTGTAGCCGCCCATGACCGCCTTGGAAAAGGCGTGGGTGGAAACTTCCTGCGGTGTCAGCATGATGCCCGTTACCCCCTATGTACCCTTAGAAATACAGTCCGTTGTTCTCCAGCTCGTCAATCAGGTCGCCCTCGATGTCCACATGGTAGGGCGTGATGATGTAGGTGTTGGCGGCCACCTTCTTGATCTTGCCCTCGCCGGCGTAGGCCACGCCGGACAAAAAGTCGATCAGGCGGCGGGCGATGTCCTTGTTGGTGGACTCCAGGTTCAGCACCACGGTCCGCTTATCCTTGAGGTGATCGGCGATCTCGGAAGCGTTTTCAAACCGCTCCGGTTTTACCAGCACCACCTTCAGCTGGGTGGTGGCGTGGATGTTGACCACCTTGTTGCGCCGGTCGTCCAGTTTGCTGCGGCGGTCTTCAAAGCCGCTCTGGCGAACGGGCTCCTCAAAGTCGTCGTATTCCTCGTCCTCATCCTCGTAGGGGTGGGTCCATTTTTTCAGTTCGTCGATGATGCTCATGGCATAGCCTCCCGTCGGAGCAGCGCTCCGTTTTTACTTGCTGTAATCCCGGGCACCGAAGATGGCGGTGCCCACCCGTACCATGGTGGCACCGCAGCGGATGGCGTCCGCATAGTCGCCGCTCATGCCCATGGACAGATACTTGAGCTTATTATGGAACAATTTTGTATTGATGTCAACATAAAGTGCCTGAACTTCCTGAAAATACCGGATATTCTCCTGTCGTTGGGCGTCTGCCGGAGGGATGGTCATGAGGCCCAGCACCCGCACGTGCTCCATGGTCAGGGCCGCCTGGGCGGCGGCAAAAAGGTCCTCCTTCAAAAAGCCGCTCTTGGCCTCCTCCCGGCCGATATTGACCTCCAGCAAAATGTCCTGAACCAGATTTTTAGCGGCGGCTACCTTTTCCACTTCCTCCAGCAGAGGCATTGAGCCCACCGACTGAATGAGGTCTACATGGCCCACCACCTGCTTGACCTTGTTGCGCTGCAGGTGGCCGATGAAGTGCA
>CATZYY010000036.1 GCA_958426425.1 uncultured Oscillospiraceae bacterium | reverse complement strand
GGAGGGACCGCCATGAAAAGCGTCAAACCCGGCCGGGGCCCCTCGGCCATGGGAGCCATGGGCTCTGTGATTGCTGTGATCTTCGGCATTTTCTGGACCATTATGGCCGCGTCCTTAGGCGCGCCCATTTTCTTCCCCATCTTCGGTGTGCTGTTCATCATCATCGGCATCGTCCAGGCCGTCTATCACTTCAAAAACGCCACCGGTGAGAACCGCTACTCCGCCTTCGACATTGTGGACAGTGCGGAGGAGCCGGACCCCCTGGACCGACGCTTCGCCCCGGACCGTGACCCGGAGGAACGACTGGATGAAAGCGGGGATTTCCGCTTCTGCCCCTACTGCGGCGCCCGGCTGGGCAGTGGCTTTACCTTCTGCGGCAAGTGCGGAAAGCGGCTGCCGGAGGAGCCCTGAGGAGGAACTATGAAAATCGGACTGCAATTTGCCATGCCGGCGGAGCTCCATGCCCTGCCCGGCGCCCGGAACTGGGAGCCCGTGGAGACGGTCTCCGGCATCCCAATTTTTCAGCCCATGCCGGGGATCATCGCCTGCGCCGGCGGCGTCAGCAAGGTCAACGCCGCCATGGCGGCGGAGCTGCTGTGCCTGCACTGCGGCGTGGATTTGATCGTCAACGCCGGAGTGGCCGGGTGCCTGACGGACCTGCCCACCGGCTCGCTGGTGGTGGTGTCGGACTTTGTTCAGCATGATGTGGACACCACCGCCGTGGGGGACCCCATCGGCCTGGTGTCCACGGTGAACCAGGTCTCCTTCCCTACCTGGAAGCCGGAGCGGTGTGTAGAGCTGCTGCGTGCGCAGGGGATTTCCGCCGTCACCGGCCGGGCCGCCACAGGGGACTGGTTTGCCGTGAAGGGGGACCGTGCTGCCTGGATTCGGGATACCTTCTCGCCGCTGCTGACGGAGATGGAGGGCGGCGCCATCGCCCAGGTGTGCCTGCGCAACGGCGTGGGCTGCGTGTCGGTGAAATCCGTCTCGGACCACCTGTTCAGCGATACCCAGGCCCAGGAGTATTTTGATTTCGGACAGGCTCTGGAAAATCTGGGGCGGGTGGTGCTGCCCCTGGCCCAGGCCCTGCAAAAGGAGGAACTTTGATATGGAACGGATTGCCAGCTTTACCGTGGACCATACCCGGCTGCTGCCGGGGCTGTATCTGTCCCGCCGGGACGGGGATATCGTGACCTTGGACCTGCGGTTCAAGCGCCCCAATACCGGGGACCTGCTGAGCAACAGCGAGATGCACTCCACGGAGCATTTGATTGCCACGCTTCTGCGCAACTCCCCCCAGAAGGAGGCCGTCATCTACTTCGGCCCCATGGGCTGCCAGACCGGGTTCTATTTCCTGTTTGACAGCCGCCTGTTGTCTCTGGAGGGCGCCGTGGGGCTGCTGAAAACGGTCTTTGCCCAGGCTGCCGATTACCAGGGGGAGATGCCCGGCAAGAGCGCCATGGAGTGCGGGAATTATGTCAACCTTGACGTAGACACCGGAAAGGCGGTATGCCGGTTTTACGCCGATTTGATTCGTGACTGGACTGTGGAGAAACTGTCCTACTAAAAAACAAGAGCGGCGGGAGGCATCTGCATCCCGCCGCTTTGCGTTTAGCCAAAAAAGTAAATTCTTCCTGCAGTGTTAGTCCGACTCCACGGTAAAGACTTCCTCGATGGACACACCGAATGCCTTGGCGATGTTCCAGGCCAGAACCAGGGAGGGATTGTAGCGTCCCTTTTCCAAGTTGCCGATGGTCTCCCGGCGGACACCCACCAGCTTTGCCAGATCTTCCTGCTTCAGTCCCAACCGGGCTCGGTGCTCCTTCATACAATTACGAATCACGGTCCAGCCCCCAGCTTTCCCGGAACCCGTACAGGGCCGTGATCCCGGCAAACATCACCACGGACACCGCCCAACCGGCAGCACAGCCTGCGGCCATGGCCCGGCCGGGCGTTCCGCCAAGGAACAGGGTCCCCAGAGTGACCGCCGCCATGGCCAGCATCCCGGCCACAAATCCCAGAGCGGCGGCGCGGGTCAGCTGTACCTCCGCCATCTCGTCGGAGGGCAGGAAGAAATACTGGAAGTCCACGGCGAAGGCGAAGAAGGCCAGAAAACTCCGCTCCTCCGTAAACACGCCGATGAACCCCAACAGGGACAAAAAACCCAGGGAGCCATACAAATACTGTTTTTTCATGGGGCTTTCCTCCATCGAAAGCGGTATATTTCTATCTTTATGCGAAAAGTATACCATATATCTGCCGATTGTCAAGGATGAAAATAGGCACAAAGGGCACTGTGCGGTTTCTTTATAAGTTTTTGACAGACTGAGGACAGAGAGGAGGAAGCGTTAAAGAACCCGCGTAAGAGTAGGCGGTGTGAGAAAGGACTTTTCACGGCCAAAAACGGAGACAAGAGCTGGGGGATGGAAACCGAGTTAGCGCCGATTGGCGAAACTCGGCTCAAAACCAGACAAGTTCATCATCTACCCCCTAGGATAGCGTCCGGATCAGAGAACGGCCCAAGGACATCGCCTGGAATTTCCGCCTTTCAGGCAGCCGAATGGAACCACAGGGGGATGGACAGGATCAAAATAACGCCGCACAGCGTCACAGTGATCACAAAGGCCAGGGGATGTTGGGTCTTAAAATCGTTCATGGGGCATCTCCTTTCTGTTATGTAAACTAAATCACCGGGACAGATAGGCCTCAATGTCAAAGTCCAGAAGTTTCGTGTCCCCCTTGAGGTACAGGGGGTGGTGGGGCTGGCCGGATTTCAGCAGGGGGCCGGCAGTGAACCACCGGGCCCCGGCGGCACGGCCGTCGGCGGCGAAATCCCGCATGCAGCCCATGAGATAGTCCCGCTTCAAAATAATGTTGCCCCAGGCGGCCCATACCGCCGGGCGCTCCGACAGGGACAGCAGATACCGGAAGGCCTTGCGGTTCTCAGCGTGGAGGATGGGGTTCAGCGTGGGCTCCATGTCGTCGGGCCGGGTGGCCCGCTGGGCGTAGACATTGAACATCAAAAAGCTGTCGTACCCGTTGGCAAGGGCGATCCGCTGGGCGGACTGGAGGGTGGGGTCCAGGGCGTCCGGCGCGGCGGTGGAGGGATTGATGCCCACGCAGATCAGCGGCTTTTTTCCCCGGGTGCCCAGGATGTAGCGGTATTCGGAGTAGCGATTGGGGACATAGAGCCAGCGGTCCACATCGTAGTCGGGGCTGGGGGACAGCGCGGCGGTTAAGGCCTCGTCAAAGGGCTCCAGGGTAAGGGCGCCGGTAGGCCCCTGAGGAATGTGCATGGGGGTGCCTCCTCTCCGGCGGACGGGCCCGCCGTTGTTTTCCCCATTGTACCACGGCCTGGTCTTCCGCGCACGCTTTTTTTCGACGGTCCGGGAAAAAGCAGGTGCGCCGCCGGGCCGGATATGCTACAATATCCTCTGAACAAAACCGGAGGGGAGGAATTGCCGTGCTGACCATTCTCATGGGCCGAGCCAAGACGGGTAAATCAGACTGGGTCCTGGAGCGCATTCGGGCCCAGGGGGACCGAGGGCGCCAGATCCTGCTGGTGCCGGAGCACGCCTCCCACCAGGCGGAGGTGGATCTGTGCCGCGTTTGCGGCGACACCGCCAGCCGCCACGCCGAGGTCCTCAGCTTCCGGCGCCTTTGCGAGCGGGTGCTGTCCATTACCGGCGGCGCCGCCCAGGTGACACTGGACGCCGGTGGCAAGCTGCTGACGCTGCAGAAGGCCATGAGTGAGGTGGCGCCGGAGCTGCGGGTCTACCGCCGCCCTTCCCGAAAGGCGGCTTTTCTGCAGCAGATGCTGGACTTGATCGACGAGCTGCGCTGCTATGAGGTGACGCCCGCCCTGCTGGACACCCAGGCCCGGGAGATGGAGGCCGGAACCACCCGAGACAAGCTGTTGGACCTGAGCTTGGTATACGCCGCCTATGAAGCCCGGCTGCTGCGGCCGGGCCTGGATGCCAGGGACAAAATGAGCAAGCTGTGCGACCAGCTGGCTGATTCCGCTTACGCCGCCGGAAAAGAGGTGTATTTGGACGGGTTCACCTACTTCACCGCCCAGGAGCGGCGGGTGCTGGAGATCCTGCTGCGGCAGGCCCGGGACGTCACCGTGACACTGCTGGGAGAGCCGGACAGCCGGGAGGAGATGTTCGAGGCCTCCCTCCGAACCAAGGAGCAGCTGGTGCGGCTGGCGGAGCGGGCTGGGCGGCCCTGGGAGCTGCTGACCCTCACCGGCGGGGACGATTCCGCCCTGAGCCATCTGGAGCGACACTTCTTCGGGACCCTGGAGCCCTATACCGGGGAACTGGGCGGCACCATCCGTGTCCGGGAGGCGGACACCGCCTTTTCCGAGGTGGAGCAGGCGGCGGCGGATATCCGGCGATTGACGGCAGCGGGGAAGTGCCGCTACCGGGACATTACGGTGGCCGCCGCCTCCATGGCGGACTATGAGGCCGTCATCCAGGCAGTGTTCCCACGGTACGACATCCCGGTGTACCTGAGCCGCCGCAGCGACATGCTGGAAAAGCCCGTGTGGAGCCTGGTGACCGGAGTGCTGTCGGCCCTGGAGGACGGCTTTGAGTACGAGGATATGTTCCGCTATCTGAAAACTGGTTTGGCGGGCCTCACGGCGGAGGAGTGCGACCTGCTGGAAAACTACGTCCTCAAGTGGGAGATCCACGGGCAGATGTGGCTGCGGGACGTGGACTGGGCCGACAATCCCGACGGCTACGGCACCCCATGGGACGACCAGCGCCAGGCCCGGCTGGACCAGGTGAACGCCCTGCGCCGCCGGGTGCGGGAGCCGCTGCTGCACCTGTGGGAGGGCATGCGGTCCGGGGAGACGGCTATGGACAAAGTGAATTCACTTTACAGCTTTTTGGAGGAGCTGGGGCTCCAGCAGGCCCTGGAGGAGCAGATGCGATCTCAGGCGGAAGCAGGCCGACTGCAGGCGGCGGAGGAGACCGCCCAGCTGTGGGAGATCCTCTGCGGCATCCTGGACCAGTTTGTGGAGATCCTGGGGGACGAGCCCATGGGGCTGGAGGAGTTCAGCCGACTTTTGCGGCAGGTGGCCTCGCAGTATAGCGTGGGCACCATTCCGGTGTCCTTGGATCAGGTCAGCGTCAGCGGCATCGACCGCAACGACCGCCACACTGCAAAATACCTGTTTCTCTTGGGCGCCAACGATCACGTGCTGCCCGCCGCCGGTCAGAGCGGCGGCATCCTCAACGAGGACGACCGGGAGACCCTGGCCCTGCGGGGCATTCGGCTTTCACCCAGCGGCATGGACCAGATGGGCATTGGACTGCAGAACCTCTATGCCGCCCTGGCCCAGCCCACCCAGGGCTTGACGGTCAGCTATCCAGTCAGCGACGTGACCGGAGGGGAGCTGCGGCCCGCCTTTGTGGTGGAGCGGCTGCAGGTATTGTTCCCGGAGTTGGCAGTGGAACGGGAAAGTGCTGACAAGGAATATCGCTTCACAGCAGTGCGGCCCGCACTGGAGGCTGCCGGCGCCGCGCCGGCGGGTGCGCTGTGGCGCCATCTGGCGGAGGACCCCGCCTGTGCCGAAGCGCTGTCCGCCATGGAACGGGCTTCCGCCACCCGGCGGGGACGGCTCTCCCGGGCGGCAGTTCAGGCCCTGTACGGACAGCGAATCAGCATGACTGCCTCCCGGGCCGAGCGGCTGCGCAGCTGCCACTTTGCCTATTTCATGGAGTATGGCCTCCGGGCCAAGCCCCGCCGGGCGGCGGCCTTTGACGCGCCCCAGATCGGCACTTTCCTCCACTATCTGCTGGAGAATGTCACCCGGGAGGTGCTGGCCATGGGCGGTTTTGCCGCCGTGGAGGAGGAAACCCTCCATGCCCTGACGGCCCGATACATCGACCGCTATGCCCGGGAGGAGCTCCAGGACCTTCGGGACCGGACCGCCCGGTTTCGGTATCTCTTTGGCCGCCTGCGGACCACGGCCTACGCCATTGTGGACCAGATCGCCCGGGAGATGCGCTGCTCCGACTTTGTGCCTTTGGCCTTTGAGCTGAGCTTTGGGGACCGGGGGGAGCTGCCGGCGGTGACTGTCAGCGAGCCGGACGGCGAGCTGCGGATCGGCGGTAAGGTGGACCGGGTGGACGGCTGGGTGAAGGACGACAAGCTGTACCTGCGGGTGGTGGACTACAAGTCCGGCAAAAAGGCCTTCGATCTGTCGGCGGTGAAGATGGGATTGGATATCCAGATGCTGCTGTACCTCTTTGCCCTGGAAAAGGAGGGCAAGGCCTATTTCGGCAAGGACATCGAGCCTGCCGGGGTGCTGTACTTCCCTGCACGGAACGACCTGCTCTCAGCGGAGCGGAACATCACGCCGGAAAAGCTCCAGAGCCAGCGGGACAAGCAGCTGCGGCGCACCGGCCTTTTGCTGGCGGAGCCGGAGGTGCTCCAGGCCATGGAGCATGAGGCTCTGGAGTCCCCCCGGTATCTGCCGGTGCGAGTGGGCCGGGACGGTCAACTGGGCGGGAGTCTGGCCTCTGCCGCCCAGCTGGGAAAGCTGGGGCAGTACGTGGACAAGCTGGTGGCTCAGATCGGACGGGAGGTCCGGGAGGGCAACATCGACGCGGACCCCTGCTGCCACAGCGAGGAGGACAGCTACTGCCGCTTCTGCGACTGGGCGGACGCCTGCCACTTCCAGGACGGCCGGGACCGGGACCACCTGCGGTGGATTCTGCCGGTGAAGCCGGAGGAGTTCTGGCGTACTGTGGAGGAGAGTGCCTCAAACGGGGAGACGCCGTGACCATCAAAAAATGCCTGCCATTCCGGCAGAGAAAGGGGGAAGTCCCATGGCAAAGGTAACATTGACAGAGCAGCAGCGCGCCGCGGTGGAGGACCGGGGCGGAGCGCTGCTGGTGTCCGCCGCCGCCGGATCCGGCAAGACCAAGGTGCTGGTGGAGCGGCTGTTCCGATACGTGACCGAGGAGCGCCGGAACCTGGACGACTTCCTCATCATCACCTACACCCGGGCTGCCGCGGCGGAGCTGCGGGGCAAGATCGCCGCGGAGCTTTCCAAGCGCCTGGGAGAGGACCCCGGCGACCAGCGGCTGCGGCGGCAGCTGCTGCGGGTGTATCAGGCGGACATCAAGACCGTGGACGCCTTCTGCACCGCGCTGCTGCGGGAGAACACCCACCTGCTGGCAAAAGAGGGGGAACGCCATGCCCTGACGGCGGACTTCCGGGTGCTGGACGAGACCGACGCCGCGCTCCTGCGGCAGCGGGTTCTGGGCCGGGAGCTGGAAGAATTTTATGTCAACTTGGACGTCGGTGGGGCCCTGCTGGCGGACACCCTGGGCGCCGGCCGGGACGACAGCCGCTTGGCGGAGCTGGTGCTGGAGTTCCATGAAAAGCTCCAGAGCCACGCCTCCCCGGAGAACTGGCTGGCCCGGAGCCGGGAGGCCTGGGTGAACTTAACCGCCTCCTTTGACGATACGCCTTACGCCGCGGAACTGCTGGACCTGATTCGCCGCCGGGCTGCCCACTGGGCGGCGCTGCTGCGCTCCGGCGCGGACCGGACAGCGGGGGACCAGGCGTTGGAGCGGGGCTACGGCGAGAAGTTCCGCACTGCCGCGGCCTGTTTCGACGCCCTGTCCCAGGCCTGGACCTGGGAGGCGGCCCGGGCGGCCAACGCTGCCGTGGAATTCCCCCGGCTGACCACGCCCAAGGGCCGCAAGGACGACGGAGACGTGGCGGCGCTGAAGCAGGTGTGGGAGACCTGCAAGGAGGGGTGGAAGAAGCTGGGGGAGACTCTATCCGTCAGCGGGGCGGAGGCCATGGAGGACCTGGAGGCGGTGGCTCCGGCCATGGTGGCCCTGCTGGACCTGACGGAGCGATTTGCCCAGCGGTACCGGCAGGAGAAGCTGCGGATGAACGCCGCCGACTTCTCCGACCAGGAGCATCTGGCCCTGGGTCTGCTGGTGGGTCCCGACGGTGCCCCCACGGAGCTGGGCCGGCAGGTGGCGGACCGGTACGTGGAGATCCTGGTGGACGAGTACCAGGACACCAATGAGGTGCAAAATGCCATCTTCCAGGCGGTGTCCCGGAACGGGGAAAATCTCTTTACGGTGGGCGACGTGAAGCAGAGCATCTACCGCTTCCGCCTGGCGGACCCCACCATCTTTTTGGACAAGTACAGCCGCTACAAGCTCCGGGGTGAGGCCGCCGACGGCGAACCCCGGAAGCTGCTGCTCAGTAAGAACTTTCGCTCCCGCCGGGAGATTCTGGACGGGGCCAACTTCGTCTTTTCCAATATTCTATCCACCCAGATGGGAGAGATGGACTACGGCGACGACGAGGCTCTGCACTTCGGAGCGGAATACTACCCGGAATCGGAGGGCTGTGAGACAGAGTTCCACCTGATCGCTGCCCGGCCCAAGGGGGCGGAGGAGGAGCGGCCGGTCCGTAAGCTCACCGCCGAGGCCCGCTTTGTGGCCCAGCGCATCCGGCAGCTGCTGGACGAGGGGTTCCCGGTTACCGGGGAGGACGGCGTCCGCCGTCCCTGCCGACCGGAGGACGTGGTGATTTTGCTGCGGTCCCCCGGCAGCCGGGGGGCGGCCTACGCCCAGGCTCTTTCGGAGCGGGACATCCCCTGCGCCTTCCAGGAGAGCGGCGACTTTTTCCACACCATGGAGATCTCTGTCATGCTGGCCCTGCTGCAGATCGTGGACAATCCCCGGCAGGACGTGCCGCTGATCTCCGTGCTGCGCTCGCCGGTGTTCGGTTTTACTCCGGACCGGCTGGCCCAGATTCGGAGCCGGGACCGGACCGGGGAATTCTACGACGCAGTCTGTGCCGATGAGGGGGAGGACTGCCGGGCCTTTCTGGACACCCTGGCGGACCTGCGCCGGGCGGCCCGGGATCTCAGCGTCTACCAGCTGCTCTGGACCATTTACGACAGGCTGAACATCCTGGGCACCTTCGGCGCCATGGACGACGGCCCCCTGCGCCGGGAGAACCTGATCGCCCTGACGGGACAGGCGGAGCGGTTTGAGGCAGGTGGCTATAAGGGATTGTTCGCCTTTGTGACCCAGCTGCGGCGGATGCTGGACCAGGACCAGGCGCCCCCCGCCAAGGGAGCCTCCGCCGTGTCCGGCGTGCGGCTCATGAGCATCCACAAGTCCAAGGGCCTGGAGTTCCCGGTGGTGATTCTGGCGGACCTGGACCACGGCTTTTCCCGGCAGGATTTCGATACAGCGGTGCTGGTGCACCCGTCTCTGGGCCTGGGGCCCCGGCGGGTGGACCTGGACCGGGGTATCCAGTATCCCACCCTGGCCCGATTAGCCCTTCAGGAGAAGCTGCGCCGGGAGAATCTGGCGGAGGAGCAGCGGATTTTGTATGTGGCCATGACCCGGCCCAAGGAGAAGCTGATCCTGGTGGACGCCATGTACCACGCGCCGGGGCATCTGAAAAAGCTCTGCGCCGTGGCTGCCTGTCCGGCCCTGCCGGAGGCGGTGGCGGAGGGCCGCAGCATGGGAGACTGGATTCTGCTGCCCCTGCTGTGCCGCCCGGAGGCGGCGCTCCTGCGGGCTCTGGCGGAGCTGGAGCCGGAGACGCTGTACGCCGGTGCCGACAGCCCCTGGCAGGTCTTCGTCCACGACGCCGAGGACTACGCCGCCCGCCCTGCCCGTCCGGAGACGGCGGCGGGGGAGGGGACTGCGGAGGCAGCCTTCGACCCGGCGGTGCTGGATTTCGTCTACCCGTACCAGCGGGAGACGGCCCTGCCCGCCAAGGTCACCGCCACCCAGCTCAAGGGCCGGGAGGTGGACCAGGAGATCGCGGAAAACGCCGCCCACACCCCGTATTTGCGGCCTCTGCGGCAGCCTCTGTTCCGGCAGGAGCGCCGGGGCCTGACGGCGGCGGAGCGGGGCACCGCCACCCATCTGGTGCTGCAGTATCTGGATTTTTCCAACATGGACGCGGCGGGACAGGTGGAGGACCTGCGCACCCGCCGTCTGCTGACGGACCAGCAGGCCGACGCCGTGGACACCCGTCAGCTGGAGCGCTTCCTGGAGAGCCCCCTGGCGGAGGAGATCCAGCGGGCTGGAACGGTCCTGCGGGAGTATCGTTTTACATTGCTGATGGATGCCCGTGACTACGATGGGGCCGCCGCTCCTGATGAGCGGATGCTGCTGCAGGGCGTGGTGGACTGCTGCTTTGAGACGGCGGAGGGACTGACGGTGGTGGACTTCAAGACCGACCACGTCCGCACGCCGGAGGAGGTCGCGGAGCGGACGCAGCACTACCGGCCTCAGCTGGAAGCGTATAGCCGGGCCCTGGAGCGGGTGCTGGAGAAGAAGGTGGTCCGCCGGGCGCTGTATTTCCTGGTCCCCGGAGAGACCGTGGAGGTCTGAGGGCCTGAGAGAACCCCTCCCCCAAAAGAAAAGAATCAAAAGAGAGGCCGCCGGAGCAGCTGCTCCGGCGGCTTTTTTACAGATTGCGTATCTGGTTCTGGATCAGCGTGCCCACGGTGTCGGCAAACTGGTCCAGGGAGCGGATGCGGGCAAAATCCCGGCCGTAGATGGTGTGGGCGGCGGGGATATCGGAATCGTCGCCGGTGAAGACACACAGCACCGCGATGTTCCGATGCAGCAGGGAGCGGACCTCGGCGGCGGTATTGTTGACGCCGGCGCTCTCTCCGTATTCCTGGTCCCCCTCCGGCAGCTTCAGCTTGCGGATGTCATGGGGCTTGGCGTCGGAGAGGAGGATCAGCATACGGTGCTCGCAGGGGGAGTCCTCCATCTCCAGGCCCACGGCCCGGACGGCCAGGCCGTCCCGGTTGCAGCCGGTGGTGAAATAGCGGAAAATTCGCTCATTTTTGTCAGTCTCCCGGTAGTCCCGGAAGCGGGTCAGCACCGTGTAGCCGCTGAGGGAACAGAAGGCGGACACCCGCACCGGAATGCCGCAGCGGGTCAGGCTCTCGGCGATCATGTAGCCCTGGGCCGCCACGATCTGCTGGCGGTTGACCTGGGAGTTGGAGGCATCCAGCAGGATGTCCACGCTCAGGTCTCCGGGGTCGGTCCGCAGGACCCGGGTGAACACCTTGTCGTCATCCAGGTACAGTCCCCGCCAAAGGCGCCCCGCGTCCAGTGTTCCGGTGGCGGAACGGACCGTCACCGGCTCCAGGTGGGTCAGCAGCGCGTTGTAGATCCGGGCGGTGAGCCGGTTGACGCTGTTGCGGTTGCGAATGATGTCGGCGTAGTAGAAGTCCCGGTTTTTCTCCATCTGCTTCAGCGCGGCCTTCCGCTGGGCGCCCACATAGCCCTTGGCTCCCTTGTCCAGAATATTGCTGCCCTGGGAGTAGTACAGGTGACAGCCTCCGTGCTCATCCACACACAGCTGCTGTTCCAGAAGTTTCGTCTTCTGCTCATCGTAGAG
This sequence comes from uncultured Oscillospiraceae bacterium, assembly GCA_958426425.1. Taxonomy (GTDB): domain Bacteria; phylum Bacillota; class Clostridia; order Oscillospirales; family Oscillospiraceae; genus Oscillibacter. The sequence continues at coordinate 6,706 of CATZYY010000036.1, read as the reverse complement.
GGGCTGGCCGAAGTAGGTGCGGATATACTTTTTCAGGGCGTTTTGGTCCGTGGAGGACAGGCCGGACCAGTTGAGATAGGTCTGGATTTCCTCCGTCTGCCCCTCATTCTCCTCGGCCAGGTGTTCGCCGAAGCCAAAGCCGAACTGCCGCACCGGGGTCAGCTGACCCTGGATGGCTTTCTTTTTGCCGAAAAGACCCCATTTACGGCGCCGCTTCCGGCGGTTCTCCGGCTGCTCCCCGCCGGGAACAAAACCAAAGTAAGTCCGCAGGAAATCCAGTGCCCGGTCCGTCAGGGCGTCCCCGTCCTCATCGGCAGGGAACTCCAGAGCGTCCAGCATCTCCAGCTCCCGGCCGGAGAGGCCGGGGTCCTGTCCCAGGGCCCGGAGAAAGTGGCCCCGCTCCAGGGCGGTCAGCAAAACGTTCTCCTGCTGGGGGAATTCCAACCCCAGCACCTCCCGGGCATAGCGCCGCCGGAGATAGGGCAGGGCTGGGCGGTTGGGTGCCTCCCGGGCAAAGGCGGCGCTCTCCAGTCCCAGCCACACCAGCTGCTCGTAGAGCGCTTGCTGCTCGCTGCCGTGAAAGGCGGCAAAGAGCCGGTCCGGGGCCTCAGTGCCGTAATTTTTCCGGACGGCGCCGATGATGCTGTTCCAGTACAGGTCCGCCTGCCCTTCCTGGTCGTAGGCCTTGAAGTCCGGCTCAAAGCCGTACTCCTCGGCAGCGTTCCAGATCAGGTTTCTGGCCCGCCGCTTTTCACTGTCCCGAATGTCCATGTCAGTTGAACACGTCCCCGGCGGAGAGGTCATCCGGCAGGCGGGTGCGGATCACATCCTGGACCAGCTGCCGCTCAAAGTCATCAAAGGATTTGTTGACCAGGCCCAGCTCCAGGGCCTGTCCCGCGGTGAGCCCGGCGGCCATGAGGTGCACGGAGGCCATAAGACCCCGCAGGTCCAGCGGCTTGGTAGACAGCTCGCCGCCGTCGCACTTTTTCTGGATGTCCCGGAACAGCCCGGCAAACTGCAGGGCATAGTCGGGCTTGAGGTTGGGGAACTCCCGGGTCAGCAGCTTCTGCAGGCCCTCCTCGGCAATGGCGGGCATGTCGATGACCACGAAGCGGGAGGTCAGAGCCTCGTTCAGCTCCCGGGTGCCGGCGTAGCCGTAGTTCATGGTGGCGATAAAGCGGGTGGCGGCGTGGAGGGGGATGCGGTCGTAGCCGGGCATGTCGATGCTGCGGCGGAAGTCCAATGTGGCGTGAAGCACTGCCAAAGACTCGTTTTTGGCCATATTGATCTCATCCAGCACGCCGAAGCCGCCCTTTTCCGCGCACTGGTAAATGGGCCCCTTGCGCAGTTTTACCTGTCCCTGCTCAAAGGTGTCGGTGCCCAGCAGGGTGGCGGCGTCAGTATTGATGTACAGGGACACGTCCCAGCTGGGGCGGCCGAAGGCGGCGGCCAGATTTTCCGCCAGCACGTTTTTGCCGGTGGCCTTGGGGCCCACCAGCAGCAGATTCTCCCCGCACAGCAGAGCGGTGATGGCCTCCTCCCAGATGTCCTTTCCATAGTAGAGATACCGGGGGTCCGGCACCCGGCGGCGCAGCTCCTCCTCCGCCGGGAACTGGCCCCGGAAGGTCCGAATCTGCTCAATCAGTCCGGGTTTTACACCCTCGTCCTTCAAAAATTCCAGCATGTCCAGCATAGGAAATTCCTCCGTTGTTCGTACTGCCTAACATCATACCATGTTTCCTGCAAATGGCAAGCGCCCGGAGCAATTCTCCGGGCGCTTTTTTGCAAAAATTTGTTAAGAATCGTTCTCCAGCGGAAAGGTCACCTGCCAGCGGCCCTCGGTCAGGGCAGAGGCGGTATAGAAGTCGCCTCGAAGGGTGCAGCCCGCCAGGTCCTCCGGTGGAATATCAAAGCCGAACTGGCTGTAATCCCTGCGTGCTCCCTGGTCGAAAACAGCAAAGGAGGCGCTGCAAAGGGGCTCCAGCCGGGTGCCGTCCTCTGCCTCCAGCCACAGCCATCCGTGGTTGTCCAGCAGGGTGGCGTCGCCCCGGCACAGCTGGATGTAAAAGAGTCCCCCGGCGTATCCGGCGGCAGTGACGGTCAGACCCGAGGCAGGCTCCGCCAGGACCGGCCCCGGCTGGAGCATGAGGATGGTGTCCGTTTCGCCGCTGCCCCCGGTCTGAAAACGGATGCCCTCCGATGACTCCGGTCCGGCGGCCTCCGCCTCCGCCGCCAAGTCCCGTAGGTCCAGGTCCACCGCCGCGTCCTCCAGAACTTCCCGCCCGGTCAGCAGCTGCCTTACGGAAAAGGTCATTTTGCCGCCGGTTGGGATGGGGATTCCATTCATAGTCTGGACTGTGCACAAAAAGGTGACGGTCTGGGTTTCCTCGTCCCAGCCCACCTGCTCACAGCGGCCCGTCTGGTCAAAGGGCAGGTGGAAGGACCAGCTGTCAAACAGGTCCGTGGTCTCGTCTACGGTGCCGCCGGTGAGGGTGATCCAGGCTTGGGCAGTGTCGTCCTCCACCCGGACGCCCACCACCTCCATAGTGACGCCCTGATCGGTGCAGATCTTCCGCACCGGCTGGAAGAACTGGGCCACGGCGGGAGCGGCCCTGTACAATAGTGCATACCCCGCCTCCGTCCGCACCGCCAGGGCGGGAGTGGCCAGGAGCAGGGCGGCTGCCAGGGCGGCGGCCCCGATTCGCCGCCAGGGCCGCCGGTGATGCTTGGTATGGGCCAAGGTTTGCTCCACCAGAGCGGGAGAGGGGCGGAGCGGCTGGTTCATGCGGGCATAGATTTCTGGAAAGTTCATGGTTCCTCCTTCAGCAGCCGGGCCAGCTTCTGCCGGGCCCGGGTCAGCTGGCTGCGGACGGTGGCGGGATTTCGGTGCAGCAGACCGGCCATCTCCTCCGTCCGATAGCCCTCGTAGTAGTAGAGATGCAGCAGCGTACGGTCCTTGGGCGGCAGGGCCGAGAGCGCCTCCGCCACCGCCGATTCCTCCGGCCCCGGACAGGTGTATACGTCCTCCAGAGGCACGCTGCGTTTTCGCCAGGGAGAGGAGAGCAGGCTTTTGCAGCGGTTGACGGTGACCTGCAGCAGCCAGGCCTTTTCATGGGCCGGGTTTGCAAAGTCCGGGGCGGCGCGGTGGTAGCGGAGGAAGACCTCCTGGAACACGTCGTCGGCGTCGCTGCGGCTGCCGGTGACGGCGCAGGCCAGGCGGTAGACCGCCGGGCCCCAGCGGTCCACCGCGCCGGTGGTGTCGCGCATGTGATCACATCCTTCTATATGGGATACCCGGAAGAAGGCAAAAATGCTGCATCATTGGGGAAATTTTTTCAACAAAGGCCACCGGCATCCCATTTTCCGCTGAAACTGCCTTTTTGCTCCTGCAAAAATAGGCTCGCTTCAAGTATGGGCAGCGCAAGAACGAACATCCTCCGCCGATAGGGGAAAAAAGAAGGAAAAACGGCTTTGCCGGAGCGGATGTTGCGTTTGGTTGCGGACGTGTCAGGGCGGCGCGGTGGACTTTCTCAGCGGGATCTGGTAGGATGAAAGGCGAAAAGGAGGAACTGCCATGACGTTTTCAGAAAAGCTGATCCGCCTGCGCAGGCGGGAGGGCCTCAGCCAGGAGGCTTTGGCCGAGGTTCTGGGTGTCTCCCGCCAGGCGGTGAGCCGCTGGGAGCAGGGGACCGCCCTGCCGGACGGGGCCAAGCTGCTGCCCTGCGCCCGGCATTTCGGCGTCAGCGTGGACTGGCTGCTGGATGACGCCCAGGACTGGGAGGCCCAGGCGGCCCCAGCTGCCCCGGGAAAGGCCCGGTCTTTGGCCTGGACCATCGGCGGAGGCGTGCTGGCCGGGCTTTCCCTGCTGGGCCTGTTGGTGATGGGTATTCTCAGCTCCGTGTTTCCGGCGGTATACACCGAGGCCCCTTTGGGGGCGAACTGGATCCGGTCCTATGCGGGCCTGTCGGGCTTCCTGAAAGTCCACCGCCTGGAGTGGCTCTTTGCCCTGTGCCTGATGACGGCGGCAGTTGGGCTGTGGATTTTGCTGCGGCCCCGGCTGCGGCGGGCTGTGGAAAAGAACCCGGTTTTGCAGAGCAATCTCGTGCTGCTGCCCATCGCCGCCCAGGCGGGACTGGTGTACAGCACCGCCCAGTGCCTGTGGTGGATGCGCCAGGGACGAGGGGACTATCGGGGTGCTTTTTGTTTTTCTCTGGTGCTGCTGGCGCTGGCCTCTGTCTGGATGGTCTGGAATCTTATGAAGGAAAAGGACCCGGCCCGGCGGCGGAAGAACAGCCTCATCGAGCTGGCATACTGCGTGGGGCAGCTGTTCATCGGCCTGCTGACGGCGGATGGGGGCATGGGCCTGGTGGGAGCGGCCCTCAATCTGATTCTTTGCCTGTTCTACGTCCTGTGGATCAATCCCCGGTACATGGGCCGCCGCTTTTCCAGACGGTGACAGCCTGCCGTGGGAAAGACAGAAGCGTGGGCGGAGGACTGCGGCTTGTCCGCCGGGGAGAAGACGATGATCGCAGACAAATCAGAGCGGAGCGCTTGCCGCCTGTTCTCCATAGCCGTTGAGTACACCGGAGAAGTGAAGGAGGACCTGTCATGACGTTTTCGGAAAAGCTGATCCGCCTGCGCAGGCGGGAGGGCCTCAGCCAGGAGGCTCTGGCGGAGGCCCTGGGTGTGAGCCGCCAAGCGGTGAGCCGCTGGGAGCAGGGAACGGCCCTGCCGGACAGCGCCAAGCTCCTGCCTTGCGCCCGATATTTCGGCGTCAGTGTGGACTGGCTGCTGGACGACGCCCTGGACTGGGAGGCCCAGCGGCGCGAGACCGGGGGCAAAGGGATGAACGCCCACCAGCAGGGCATCGTCCGAACGGTATCAGGGGTGGTGCTGGGCGCCGGGATGGTGGTGCTGCTGACGATCTTGATAGAGGGCATGTCGCTGAATATTCGCGTTTTAGAGGATGGACGGCACTACACCGGCATTGCCGCATTCGTGCGGTATTATGATGTGGAGTGGCTGCCGGTGGTGGGCGGCATCCTGACGCTGCTGGGAGCGGCGGGGCTGATTTGGCTGAAACTTTGGCAGTGGTGGAATTCATCGCCGTAACCGCTGACGGCTCCAAAAAGTCCCTTGCATGATAAAGCGGTAAAAAAGACGGAGACCGAATTTCGGTCTCCGTCTTTGCAGGCCTGCGGGGGTTATCCCAGCAGATAGTTGTACTTGGTCAGGACGGTGAGGATGAATACCTCGATGTCAGCGGGGAGGTCGTTCTTGGCATCCAGATCGGCCTCGAACACCTTGCCCTCCAGCCGGACCAGGACCTTGCGCCCGCCCAGGGGCAGGAAGCCGGAGTTGTTCACGCTTTCGTCGAAACCGGCCTGGTCGTGGAACAGGGTGAACTTATCCCGGTAGGGAGCGGAGTCATAGGGGCAGAAAATGGCGCAGTTGCCGCACTCGTTGCACATCCGGTCCACGTGGAGGATCTGGTGACGGCCGTCAGGCAGCTCGACGACCACGTTGGCCCGGTTGGGGCACACGTCGGCGCAGACCTGACACACCACGTTGCAGGTCAGGCACCGATCGCCCTCGCACTTGGCGGACTCGCAGAGAATGCCTTTCTTGGCGATGGCATCGGCCCGGGTGGCCACGGCTTTGCCGGGGATGTGGACCTTGTGGGCCTCACCGATGACGGCGTTGGCGAAGTACTGGGCGTCGGCAATGCCCTCCACCACGGTGGCGGGGCCCCGCATGGCGTCGCCGCCGGCGTAAACGCCCTCAATATTGGTCTTGAAGGCGGGGATGCCCTTGGCGTCCACCTCGATACCGTTCTTGGTGAAGATCTCGCTGTCCACCTTTTCGCCCACGGCGGAGATGACTGTGTCGCAGGGGATCTCCACCATCTCGCCGGTGGGGACGGGCTTGCGGCGGCCCTTCTCGTCGGGATCGCCCAGCTTCATCTTCTCGCACACCAGCTTGCCGCCCTCCTGCTTCACAGGGGCCACCAGCTCCAGGAACTGCACGCCGTCGGCAATGGCCAGCTCCAGCTCCTCGGCGTCGGCGGGCATGTACTTCTTGGTGCGGCGGTAGACCAGGGTGGAGGAGGCAGCACCGGCACGCAGGGCGGCCCGGGCGGCGTCCATGGCGGTGTTGCCGCCGCCAACCACGGCCACATGGCCCAGAGGCACTTCCTTGCCGGCCTTCATGTCCTTCAGCCAGCCGATGACGGGCACCACGTTGCCGGGGATGTCCAGCCTGCCGGCCTTCCAGGCGCCCACGGCGAAGAAGATGTGGGTATAGCCCATGGCCTTCAGCTCTTTAACGGAGGGGGCCTCGGTGTTCAGCTTCACCTCGGCGCCCATCTTCTCCACCAGGGCCACGTCCTTATCGATGGCCTCGTCGGAGATGCGCCAGGCGGGGATCACCTGCCGGACCACGCCGCCCAGAGCGGAGGCGCGCTCGAAGATGGTGACGGGGATGCCGGCCCGGCCCACGAAGTAGGCCGCCGCCATGCCGGCGGGGCCGCCGCCGATGACCGCCACCTTGGCGGAGGTCTCAGCGGGCACGGGGGCCTTCACCTTGGCCATATACTCGTCATAGCCCTTCTCGGCGGCCACCAGCTTGGTGCCCCGGATGTTGACGGGCTGATCGTAGTAGTTGCGCATGCACTTGGTCATGCAGTTGTGGGCGCAGATGGTGCCGG
>CATZYY010000035.1 GCA_958426425.1 uncultured Oscillospiraceae bacterium | reverse complement strand
CAAAATTGGCGTTTTTCGCCTGACCCGGAATGGCGATTATCGCCTGACGCTAACATCTTGGCTGTTGTGATGCAATTAGTTTATCAATATTACACAGACAAATATATGCTTTTCCTTTTTGTTTTCGTCATTTTTGTCGCATTTTCTGTCAGTACTTTTTTGTTGTTTTTTATATTTTTTTAGGTTTTATAAAAATATACGCTTTCCTTTTATCTTCTCCGCCACCTATTTTCAAAATCTTCGGTTTCAACTATAATATAAGGCAAAGTTTCTTTTTTTAAGGTGGTGGCGCTTTGCGCATTTTGAAAAAATTCCCAATTTTACTTCGCTACACACAGCGCTATACCTCCAATCTTGTAGCACAGCTGACATTTCCCATGATTCTGTTGATCACCTTTCCAGCTCTGGTTTTCACTACGTTCTCACTTCGTCAGCAAAGTGCCATTACCCGGGATGAAATGGTTTCCTCTGCCTACGATGCCACTGTGCAGCTGGCCGACCAGATCAATTCTGAGTTGAAAAGCTATAGCTCCATCTCCAATCTCTTCTATTTGGACAGTACTCTTGCCAGTACGCTTCTGGACTATCGGGATGGAGTTCTGACTGCGGAAGAGGCATACCCCCTCATTCGTGAGATCTCCGACCGATATAACGCCGGCATCTCTAACCGCTCTTTTTCTGTTCTAGTAGTGGCAAACGACGGGACTGCCTTTGGCAATGCCCTGTTTGGTGAAGACTTCTGCCACTTGGCTCTCTCTCAGCGAAGCTGGTATCAGTCTCTGCTTTCCACCGCCCAGACACGACAAACCTGGATTCAGGACTCCTATCTGGACGGTTATTTTTCCATCAATGGCTATCCTAATCTCTACCTGGTCCGTAAACTTCACAACCGGCAGGATTGGTCGGAACTGGGCACCCTAATTTTAATCGTTTCGGAATTGGAAATTACGCACATATACAGCAGCTATGTCAATAATCAACAAAGCCTGTTTATTTTTGACCGGAATCTAAATCTCATCTCCAGCATGGACAATCTGCATCTTGGCCCCTTTTCCCAAAACAACCAGGAGCAGCTTCTGGGGTACTCTGGGAGGTTTTTTCCTGACCCCTCGCAGCCCAGCAGTCTCATCACCTTCTGCACCATTGACTCTTCTCAGTGGAAATTGGTAAACTACAATAACATTGCCAGCACCCTTCATCTTTTTGAAAAGAGCCACTGGCAATACCTGCTGCTGATGACAGTTTGCCTGATAATCAGTGTTCTGCTTTCCGCCCTGGTAGTCAAACACTATATTTCCCCCATCAAAACCCTGCGAGAACAGATGGATGAGGTGCAAAAGGGGAATTGGGACGAGCACCTGCCTGTTTTGGTCAATAATGAAATTGGGCAGTTAACCGCTCATTTTAATCTGATGCAGGACAGTATCCATCTTTTGATGCAGCGTCTGGTGGAAGAAAGCGAGGCCAAGCGAAGCGCAGAGCTCAAGGCGCTGCAAAGTCAAATCAACCCCCATTTTCTCTACACACACTTGCCTCTATCCGTTTTATGATTTTCTCAGGGGAAAAGGAAAGTGCCGACGACGTTGTGGTTTCCCTGATCCATTTGATGAAAAACGCGTTGTCCAATTCCCAGCGATTTGTCACTGTCGAAATGGAGTTGCGACGGCTGGACGATTATATTCGTATTCAAAAATATACCTTTTCACAGCCTTTTAATGTAGAAATCGACGTACCGCCTGAGGTCCGCAGCTGCTATATCATCAAACTGCTGCTGCAGCCCATCGTGGAAAATGCGATTTTCCACGGCCTGAAGCCTAAGGCCACTGATTGTCAACTACGTATTATTGGACGCTGTGATGGGAATGATATTAATTTCTTCATCCGAGACAACGGTATCGGGTTTGATCCGGGCCAACCCGCAAAGACCGCTTCCCCTCTTTCCACCGGTATTGGGCTTTCAAATGTCAATGACCGTATTCAGTTGTATTTCGGAAAGCGATATGGTGCCAGAATCACCAGCGTACCTGGTCAAGGCACAGAGGTATACATTCACCTTCCCAGACTTCGAGAGGAGGACGATTGCAAACCTTATGAACATCCTGATTGTTGAAGACGATACGATGCTGCGAAACTGGCTGTCTATGCTTCTGTCCAGTTTGTCGACATATGAACTAAACATTTACGAATCAGGTGATGGAGTGGAGGCGTTGGAGCTGTGTCAACATACCCCCATCGAACTGGTAATTACCGACATTAAAATGCCCCGCATGGACGGCCTGCAGCTGATTCAATGCCTGAGGCAGCGGTATCCTCATATTCGTACGGCTGTTCTCAGTTCCTATGATGATTTTTCCTTTGTGAAAGAGGCTTTACGGCAAGGTGCCCTTGACTATATTCTCAAAGCAGAAATGACCGTGAAGGATCTCTCTCAATTGCTGGATAAGGTACAAAATGATTTTCAGGTAGAACATAATCTAACTAGCGGTGTTTTACCCGACTATCACGCCATTTTGGATCGCCAAAAAGCTGTAGTGGACTTTCTGGCCTCTCGAAAGTCAGACCATGATCTTCTGCACGACTTGTCCGTAGATTCCAAGGCCCCCGCAATTGCTGTTATATTTATTCACCTGCAGAGCCAGACAGGCACAGATGTTCCCGTATTTGAAGCTGCTGATATCTGCTCCAAAACCATGGCTGCGGAAGGCCTGCAGGGCTCTGCTGTCCCCTGCAGGCGTGGCAACTGCCTGCTGTTATACGGCTGTTCAGACTCTGTGGCAGAATTTCAAAAGGTAGAAGCCATAAAGCTCTCCAGTCTGGTGGAGAATAACCTGCAAAAGTACTTGCATCTGCCTGTCTGCTTTAGCTTTTATCAGTTTTGCTGGAAAGGAGACGCACTTCTTCCGTGGCTTCAGTCCGCCTACAAGCGGGCCAACTGCCGCCGATATTACGGAGATGCCGTGAAATGTGTTGACGTGCACCCCACCCTTTCCCAATGGAAATCCAAAATTCAGCGTGCCTTGGATGGGAAATCCTTTCAGGAGGCTGTATCTTACCTGCGATCGGGTTTAAACGAAGCCCACAGCATCTATTTGGATCCGGATGTTCTGCGCTCCAATCTATTGATGCTGATGAATCTGTTTGTGTCCGCTGCAAGCAGTATTCTGCAAAATGAAAAGAATTCCTCTCTTGGAGCACTTCATGCGTGCTTGGTCGCTGTTACCCAGGCAGAGAACCGTCAGAGCCTGGAAGATTTGGTATCTACTTTTTGCAGGGAATTTCTGTCGCTGTTGCATCAGCAGCAGTTGTCGCTATCCCCTGCCGTCCGAAGCGCTCTGGATTATGTAGATCAACATTATTCCGAAAAATTCTCTTTGGATGCGGTTGCAGAACACATCTTTATGAATCGCTCCTATTTCTGTCAGCTGTTTAAAAAAGAGGTTGGACAAACTTTTGGTGATTATGTGGAACAGGTGCGCATTCAAAAAGCAAAACAGCTGCTGGCCAGCACAGACCTTTCCATTTTGAACGTGTCTGAAAAATGCGGTTTTAGCAATCAAGCATATTTTACAAAAGTATTTAAGAATGCCACCGACATCAGCCCTCTCCGATACCGCAGGCTCCATTTTAAAACTCCCGATATTTCCTGAGGGAATTATCTTCCACTCGTTTTCCTTTTTTCAGCAATAAGAAGATGAGCCGGTTTCCGTAGCTTTACTTTTAACCAGCCAAAACCGCCCTGGATTGTGCGTACAGCACAATCCAGGGCGGTTGCTTTTCCCATTGGGAACATGCCTGGTATGAGGAAGCCAAAAATGTCATGCCTCTCGCAGGTTCTTTTTGTTTAGATACTATTTCTGGGCGGACGAAGCGACAGCTTCCGCCGCCAAATGGAGGGTGCAAACAACAGCAGCATGGGGAAAATTTCCAGACGGCCAGCCAGCATATCAAAGGACAGCAGCAGCTTGGCCCAGGGGGAGAAGTCTGCAAAGTTACCCATGGGGCCCACCACCTCCAGCCCGGGGCCAATGTTGTTGAGGCAGGAGGCCACCGCGGTAAAAATAGTAATGAGATCGAACTGCTCCAAGGACAGCAGCAGGCAGGAGACGGTAAACACCAGCAGATACATGGTGAGGAAGATATACACGCCCCGGACATTCCGCTCTCCCAGGGGCTTCCCCTCAAAGCGTGTGGTGGTGACTGCGTTGGGGTGCAGCATCCGCCGCATCTCTCCCACAGAACTGCGCACCAAAATCACCAGCCGAGCCACCTTGATGCCGCCGCCAGTGGAGCCGGCGCAGGCGCCAATAAACATCAGCACCACCAGAATGGCTTTGGAGAAGGTGGGCCAGGTGTTAAAGTCCGTAGTGGCGTAGCCGGTGGTGGTGATAATGGAGGACACCTGGAAAAAGGCATGCCGCAGACTGTTGCCCACAGACTCGTACAGATGCAGAATATTGATGGTGATGGCCGTCACCGCCACCGCCACCACAGCCAGATAAGTCCGCAGCTCCTCCGACTGAAACACCTCCCGGAATTTCCGGGTCAGCAGGAAGTAATACAGATTGAAATTGATACCGAACAGCAGCATGAAAATGCCGATCACCACGTCAAAATAGGCGTTGTCATAGGCACCTACACTGAGATTGCGGCTGCTGAAGCCGCCAGTACCGGCCGAGCCAAAGGAGTGGATACAGGCGTCGAACAGAGGCATCCCTCCCGCCAGCAGCAGTAAAATCTCCAGCACGGTGATAACCAGGTAGATTCCATAGAGGATTTTGGCGCTGTCGCTCATACGACTGACCAGTTTCCCCACTGTAGGACCAGGCACCTCCGCTCGCAGCAGATGCATGCCATGGCCATCGCCGCTCATGGGCACAATGGCCATAACAAAAACCAGCACGCCCATACCGCCCACCCAGTGGGTAAAGCTGCGCCAAAAAAGGATACCCCGGTTCAGACTCTCCACTTCCCGCAGGATGCTGGCGCCGGTAGTGGTAAAGCCGGAAACAGTCTCAAAAATACAGTCCACAAAGGTCTCCATAGACTCCGAGACGTAAAAGGGAATCGCGCCAAAAATGGATACCGCAATCCATGCCAGCGCCACCACCGCCAACCCATCCCTGGCATAAAGGGAGGATCGCTGGGGACGCCGCAAGCCCAAAGGAGCACCACACAGTACCAGCAATCCCATGGGGATCAAATACGGCACGGCGGATTCTCCATACCACAGGGCCACCGCCATAGGCAGGACCAGCAGGGCCGCCTCCATCAGCAGAATCCTGCTGATGACAAAACAGATCATTCGATAGTTCAATCTTCCCCCGCCTTTCCCGCCTTACTGCAGGATGTCCCGGATATCCTGCAGCCGGGTGTCCGTGGTGACGACAATCACATCGTCATGGAGGCGCAGAGCGTCGTCACCGGAGGGAATGACAATCTTGCCATTCTGCCGGACGATGCCCGCCAGGAGCAGGCCGCTGCGCAGGTTCAGGTCTTTCAGGGGAATATTGACAAAGGGCACTTCCGCCGTAACGCTGAACTCCATGGCCTCTACCTTACCTTCTACAATCCGGTGCAGGGTCTTCAGCTGGGTGCCGGAGGCATTCTCCATGGCCTTGACGTACTGCAAAATCAACTCCGTGGTCACTGAACCCGCAGAAACCACACTGTCAATCATGCTCTCATTAGATACCAAATCCACCAGGGACTTGCGGTTAATCTTGGCCACCACCTTGCAGCCGTTCATCTGTTTGGCGGCGCTCATAGCCATGAGGATGTTGGCCTCGTCAATGCCGGTAATGGCCACAAAGGCGTCCGCCTGTTCGATGCCTTCCTCATGGAGCAGTTCGTTGTCGGCACCATCGCCTACAATTATCAGGGCTTTCGGCAGCAACTCTCCCATACGGACGCAGCGCTGTTCATCCCGGTCGATAATCTTCACATCCATGCCCATCTCAATGAGCTCAGAGGCCAGATAATAGCAGATCTTGCTGGCTCCCACAATGATGACAGAGTTGGCTCTTGCCCGAAATACCCCCAGGTGCCGGAAAAATTGCTCCAGTTCGCTGGGGGATGAGGTCAGGTAGATCTTGTCCCCCGTGCGCAGCATAAAGTCACCGGAGGGAATGATGGTCTCCTCCTTCCGGGCCACAGCGCAGATCAGGACCCGGACCTTCAAATTCCGGTACAGATCAGACAGCCGCACCCCATCCAGCTTGCTGCCTTCCGGCAGACGGTACTCCACCAGCTCCAAACGGCCTTTGGAGAAGGACTCCAGCTTCATGGCGTTGGGGAACCGCAGTACGCGGGCAATTTCCCGGGCCGTGGCCTTTTCCGGGTTGATGGCCATGGACAGCCCCAGTTCCGTGCGCATAAAGCGCAGCTGCTTTTCATACTCCGGATTGCGGATCCGGGCAATGGTGTGGTGCACGCCCAGTTTTTTTGCCACAAGGCAGGCCAAAATATTAATTTCATCGCTGGAGGTCGTGGCAATCAGCAGGTTTGCGTGAGCCACATCCGCCTCTTTCTGCACCTGATAGCTGGCGCCGTTGCCGCACACACCCATGACATCGTATACATTGATAATATTCTCTACCAGCTGGTCATCCTCGTCCACCACGGTGACCTTGTTTTCCACTGAAAGCTGCTTGGTCAACGCCAGGCCCACCTTACCGATGCCCACGATGACAATTTTCATCTCTCCGCCCCATTCCATATATCACAGTTGCCGCCGCAGCGGCGCCCAATGGGCTTACGATGAATTATAGCGAAACTTCCTCCAAAAGGAAACACTTTTTTTCAAGACTTGTCGAAATCATAGCGGCACATATGTCATCTCCTGTAAAAAATAGACTTTTTTTCTTTTACCCACAAATTTTTCTTGACAAACGGGCCGTCATCACATAAAATGAGCAACGGTTATTTTAGTTAAATAATTTTAATTAAAATAATTTTCATATTTTGTCACATAAGGAGAACCGCTATGGAATTCGAAAAAGTACGGGACATTATTGTTGAGACCCTGGGCTGCGACGCTGAGCAGGTGACCCCCGAGGCCTCCCTGGCCGACGATCTGGGCGCTGATTCCCTGGCTTCCGTAGAGCTGGTGATGGCTCTGGAAGAGGCCACCGGCATTCACATTGATGACGCCGATGTGGCCGAGCTGAAGACCGTCAACGACATCCTCACCTACCTCAGCAGCCATAAGGAGTAATTCCGCAGCCCGCCGGAGGTCCTCTCCGGCGGGCAACTTTCCGTGAAGAAAGGAACCGCCATGACCAACGAAGAGATTTTCACCCTGATGGACCGTTTCCAGCACAGTGATCTTCAAAGCCTGAAGCTGTCCCAAGAGGGTTTTTCCATAGAATTGTGCCGGGCAACCCCTGCACCGGCCCCCGTGTTCGCGGCGCCGGCCCCTGTGTTTGCCGCACCCGCTGCGCCCGCGGCCCCTGCCGCTGCCCCCGCCCCTGCGCAGGAGGAGGCCCCTGCCGTCACCGCCCCTCTGGTGGGCACTTTTTACGCTGCTCCGGCGCCGGACCAGGCGCCTTTTGTGGCGGTGGGCGATCGGGTAAAGAAGGGTCAGACCGTGTGCCTCATCGAGGCCATGAAGATGATGAGCGAGGTCCCCGCCCCCTGCGACTGTGTCATCGAGGAGATCCTCAAGGACAGCGGCGAGCTGGTGTCCTTCGGGGAGCCTCTGATCCGTTATAAGCCATGCTGAAGCGGGTATTGATCGCCAACCGGGGCGAGATTGCCCTGCGGGTGCTGCGGGCCTGCCGGGAGATGGGCATTGAAACCGTGGCCGTCTACTCCCAGGCCGACGCCGAGGCCCTTCATGTGCAGCTGGCGGGGCAGGCGGTGTGCATCGGCCCGGCCAAGGCCGCCGACAGCTACCTCAACCAGACCGCCCTGCTGACCGTGGCCAAGTCCACCGGCTGTGACGGACTGCACCCCGGCTATGGCTTTTTGTCTGAAAACGCCGACTTTGCCGACGCCTGCGCCCGGGAGGGCATCACCTTCATCGGCCCTTCCGGCGACGCCATCCGCAAGGCCGGTTCCAAATCCGCCGCCCGGGACCTGATGCGTGCCGCCGGCGTGCCGGTGACTCCCGGCTCCGACGGGCCGGTAACCTCTGTGGAAGATGCTCTAACCGCGGCGGAAGCCGTAGGCTATCCCGTGCTGCTGAAGGCCAGCGCCGGCGGCGGCGGACGGGGCATCCGCCGCTGCGACCGACCCGAGGACCTTGCCGCCGCCTATGCCGAGGCCAAGGCCGAGGCCCAAGCCTGCTTCGGCAACGACGAGATGTACCTGGAAAAGCTGGTGCTGCGGCCCCGCCACATCGAGTTCCAGGTCCTGGCGGACCGATTCGGCCACGTGATCCATCTGGGCGACCGGGACTGCTCTGTTCAGCGCCGCAACCAGAAACTGATCGAGGAGGCCCCCGCCTGGTGCCTGACCCCCGCTCTGCGGGAGAAGATGGGTGAAGCCGCCGTGAAGGCGGCCCGGGCCGTGGGCTACGAAAACGCCGGCACCGTGGAATTCCTGCTGGACGCCGACATGGAGCACTTCTACTTCATGGAGATGAACACCCGCATTCAGGTGGAACACGGCGTCACGGAGCTGGTGACCGGGGTGGACCTGGTGCGCCAGCAGCTGCGGATCGCCTCCGGCCTGCCTCTGCGGCTGCGGCAGGAGGACATTCACCTCAATGGCCACGCCATTGAGTGCCGCATCAACGCGGAAGACCCCGCTCAGGACTTCCGTCCCTGCCCCGGTAAGGTGGACTTTCTCCACTTCCCCGGCGGCCCCGGCGTCCGGGTGGACTCCTGCCTGTACAGCGGCTGCACCCTCTCCCCCTATTACGATTCCATGGCAGCCAAGGTCCTGGCCCACGGGGATACCCGAATGGAGGCCATCCGCCGCATGCGCCGGTGCCTGGAAGAGTTCACCCTGGAGGGCTTCCCCACCAATGCGGAGCTGAGCTATCAGATTCTGTACCATCCGTCCTTTATCCTGGGCGCCTGCACCACCGCCTTTTTGGATGAAAACCTGCGCTTGCTGCTGGAGTTCAACCGCAAGCTGGATGAAAGTGAGGGCAACGCATGAACAGCGTCTTCGCCAAGCGCCGGGCCCGACTGCTGGCCATGAAGGCCATCCGGGACAACCACATCCCCGGCGAAAAGGTGGTCTCCTGCCCCAAGTGCGGGCAGGACAGCGACCGCAAAACCGTGGCCGAGCATCTGGCGGTATGCCCCAAATGCGGCTACCACTTCCCCATCGGCGCCTATTACCGCCTGAGCACCATTTTGGACCCCGGCTCCTTCAAGGAGCTGTTTGCCCGGTATCCGGCCGGAGATCCTCTGAATTTCCCCGGCTATCGTGCCAAGCTCTCCGCCGCCCAGCATAAGACCGGCCTGAACGAGGCTGTGGTCACCGCTGCCGGCACCATTGGTGGCATCAAGTGTGTGGTGGGCGTGCTGGACAGCCGCTTCTTCATGGGCTCCATGAGCGCCGCCGTGGGAGAAAAGATCACTCTGGCCATTGAGTACGCCGCCAAAAACCGTCTGCCCCTGATCCTGTTCGCCGCCAGCGGCGGCGCCCGGATGCAGGAGGGCATTCTCTCCCTGATGCAGATGGCGAAGACCAGCGCCGCCCTGGCACGGCTTTCCGACAGGGGCGTGCCGTATATCTCCGTCTTGACCGACCCCACCACCGGCGGGGTCACCGCCAGCTTTGCCTCCCTGGGCGATATCATTCTGGCCGAGCCCGGCGCCCTGATCGGCTTTGCCGGTCCCCGAGTCATTCAGCAGACCATCGGCGAGACGCTGCCGGAGGGCTTCCAGCGGGCGGAATTCCAGATGGAACACGGCTTCGTGGACGCAGTGGTGCCTCGGGACCAACTGCGCGACACGCTGAGCCGGCTGCTGCGTCTGCACGGAAAGGGGCCCAAGACATGAACAAAGATTTATCTGCCGCGGAGCGGGTAGCCATTGCCCGCCACCCCCAGCGGCCCAATATCGGCGACTATATTGAGGCCCTGTTCACCGACTTTTTCGAGTGTAAGGGCGACCGTCTGTGCGGTGAAGACGCCGCCATTTTGGGCGGCGTGGCCCTGTACCACGGCCATCCGGTCACTGTGATCGGCACCCGAAAGGGCAAGACGCTGGAGGAAAATCTCCAGTGCAACTTCGGCATGCCCAACCCCGAGGGCTACCGCAAGGCCCTGCGGCTCATGCGCCAGGCGGAGAAGTTCCGCCGGCCCATCATCACCTTTATCGATACCTCCGGCGCCTATCCCGGTCTGGAGGCCGAGGCCCGCGGGCAGGGCGAGGCCATTGCCCGGAACCTCATGGAGATGAGCCGGCTGACCGTTCCCGTCGTGGCCATTATCACCGGCGAGGGCAACAGCGGCGGAGCCCTGGCCCTGGGCGTGGGCAACCGGGTGCTGATGCTGGAAAACGCCGTCTACGCCATTCTCTCCCCGGAGGGCTTTGCCTCTATTTTATGGAAGGACGCCGCCCGGCATGCCGAGGCCTGCGAGCTGATGAAGCTGACGGCCCCGGATTTGAAAGCCCTTGGCGTCATTGACGACATCATTCCCGAGCCTGAGGGCGGCGCCCACCTCTCTCACGCCATCACCTTCCGGCAGGTGGACCGCTACCTGGCCCGGAGCCTCACGGAACTCAGCCGGGAGAGCGGAAATGCCCTTGCCGCCCAGCGGTATCAGAAATTCAGAAAGATGGGAGCCGCCGCTCCCAAGGAGGAGCTATGAGCGGAATCAAAATCAAGGGGACCGGCCGTTTTGTCCCCGCCAAGGCCATCACCAATGACTACCTCTCCACCATCGTGGACACCAACGACGAGTGGATTACCTCCCGCACCGGCATCCAGACCCGGTTCCACTGCACCACGGAGACTCACACGGACATGTGCGTGAATGCCGCCCGGCAGGCTCTGGAAAACGCCGGGGTCAAGCCCGAGGAGATCGGCGCCTGCGTGGTGGCCACCTTCTCCTCCGACTACCTGTCTCCCTCCGCCGGCTGCATGATGCAGCGGGGGCTGGGTCTGCCCCACGACACCGTCTGCTTTGACCTGAACGCCGCCTGCAGCGGCTTCCTGTTCGCTCTGCACACCATGGAATGCCTGCTTGCCGCCGCTCCCCGCAAATACGGCTTGGTAATCGGCGCCGAGATGCTCAGCCGCTTCATCAACTGGGAGGACCGGGGCACCTGCGTCCTCTTTGGCGACGGCGCCGGCGCCGTGGTGGTGGAGTGGAAGGAGGACTATTCTTCCATCCACGCGCTGCTGGGCTGCCACGGCGACCCGGACATGCTGGGCGTCACCGGCGCGGAGAAGGCGGAGCCGGCCAGAATTTTCATGCACGGCCAGCCCACCTTTAAATTTGCCGTTCAGGCGGTGCCCTACTGCATCGACCAGGTACTCCAGCGCAGCGGCAAGACCATGGACGACGTGGACTTCTTCGTATTCCACCAGGCCAACGCCCGGATCATCGACCTGGCGGTGCGTAAGTACCACATTCCCCCGGAGAAATATTACAAGAACATCCAAAAGTACGGCAACACCTCCGCCGCCAGCATTCCCCTGGTCATCAGCGAGCTCCACGACCTGGGCAAGGTGGGCCCCGGCTCCCGGGTGCTGGTGGTTGGCTTCGGCGGCGGCCTCACCTGGGGCGGCGCCCTGATCGAGTTTGCGTAAGGAAGTGGGACTATGAAAAAACTCAATGAAATTTTAGGCACGGAGCTGCCCTTCATTCAGGGCGGCATGGCCAACATCGCCACCGGCGAGTTTGCCGCCGCCTGCTCCAACGCCGGGGCTCTGGGCATGATCGCTACCGGCGGCTGGGACGGCGACCGCCTCCGTCAGGAGATCCGCCGGGCCAAGGAGCTGACCGACAAGCCCTTCGGCGTCAATTTGATGCTGATGAGCCCCTATGCCGACGATATCGCCAAGATCATTCTGGAGGAGGGCGTCAAGGTGGTTACCACCGGCGCCGGCAACCCCGGAAAGTACATCCCCGCCTGGAAAGAGGCCGGGATCAAGGTCCTGCCGGTGGTGGCAGCGGCCGTCCTGGCCAAGCGTCTGGAGCGCTATGGCGTGGACGCCATCATCGCCGAGGGCACCGAGTCCGGCGGCCATGTGGGCGAGATGACCACCATGGCCCTGGTGCCTCAGGTCATCGACGCCGTCAGCGTCCCCGTGGTGGCTGCCGGCGGCATTGCCGACGGCCGTCAGGCCGCCGCTGCCTTTGCCCTGGGTGCCTGCGGCATCCAGGTGGGCACCTGCCTGCTGGCAAGCGTGGAGTGCCCCATTCACGAAAACTACAAGCAGGCCATTTTGAAGGCCAAGGACTCCGACACCGTGGTAACCGGCCGCTCCATCGGCGGTCCGGTGCGCATCCTGAAAAACAAGATGTCCCGGGAGTACCTGGCCCTGGAGAAGAAGGGCGCCTCTCTGGAGGAGCTGGAGAAGGTGACCCTGGGCGGCCTTCGGCGTGCCGTGCTGGAGGGCGACGTGGAGATGGGCAGCGTCATGAGCGGCCAGGTGGCCGGTATGCTCCACGAGATCAAACCCGTGGCCCAGATCTTCCGGGAGCTGTATGAGGGCGGCCAGGCGGTGCTGAAGGCCACTGCCGGAGAATGGAGCGCCGAGTGATGAAACTGGGCTTCTTATTTGCCGGTCAGGGCAGCCAGCACGCCGGCATGGGCGCCGACCTGTATGAGGCGTATCCCGCCTTCCGCGCCGTTTTGGACGGTGCGGAGGTGGACTTTGACATCAAGGAAGTCTCCTTTACGGACAGCCAGGGCGTCATCAATCAGACCCGGTACACCCAGCCCTGCATGGTGGCCTTTGCCGCCGGCCTTACCGCCGTGCTGCGGGAGAAGGGCATCGTCCCCTCTGTGGCCGCCGGTCTGTCCCTTGGCGAGTACTCCGCCCTCCACGCCGCCGGCGTCTTTGACGCCGCCACCGCTGTGAAGCTGGTGGCCTTCCGCGGCAAAGCCATGGAGGAGGCCGCCGCCGGACGGGACAGCGCCATGATGGCAGTTCTGAACCTGGACCGTGCCCCGTTGCAGGAGGCCTGCGACGCGGCCTCCGATCTTGGCTGTGTGGTGATCTGCAATTACAACTGCCCCGGGCAGTTGGTCATCGGCGGCGAGAAGGCCGCCGTGGAGAAGGCCGCCGCCATCGCCAAGGAGAAGGGTGCCCGCCGGTGCCTGCCTCTGAAGGTCAGCGGTCCCTTTCACACCCCCCTGATGGCCCCCGCCGGGGAGGCCCTGAAGGGCTACTTCCAGGGCGTCGCCTTCGGTGAACCTCAGATCCCCGTGATCTTCAACTGCCTGGGCACCGTCAAGGACGACGCCGTGGCCATTCCCGAGCTGCTGGTCCGCCAGGTCCAGAGCAGTGTCTTTATGGAGGACTCCATCCGCACCATGGCCGCCATGGGCGTGGACGCCATTGTGGAGATCGGCCCCGGCAAGGCCCTCAGCGGCTTTGTCAAAAAGACCGTGCCGGAGGTGCCGGTGACGGCAGTGGAAACCGTCGCCGATGTGGAGGCCCTGCCCCAGACCCTGGAGGGCCTTGTGAAAAAGGAGGACGCATAAATGGATTTTGCAGGGAAAACCGCCGTAGTCACCGGCGGCAGCCGCGGCATCGGCCGGGCTGTGTGCCTGGAGCTGGCCAAGGGCGGCGCCAATGTGGTGCTGTGCTATGCCGGCAACGAATCTGCCGCCGCTGAGACCGTCTCCGCCTGCGAGGCCCTGGGGGCAAAGGCCCTATCCGTCAAATGCGATGTGGCCGACAGCGCCCAGGTGAAAAAACTCATGGATGAGGCTATCAAGGCCTTCGGCCGGATCGATATTCTGGTCAACAACGCCGGCATCACCCGGGACGGCCTCCTTATGATGATGAAGGAGGAGGACTTCGACGCTGTTCTCTCCGCCAACCTCAAAGGCACATTCCTGTGTATGAAGGCCGTCTCCCGGGCCATGATGAAGCAGCGCTACGGCCGCATTGTCAATCTCAGCTCCGTAGTGGGCCTTCGCGGCAACGCCGGTCAGGTCAACTACGCCGCCAGCAAGGCCGGTGTCATCGGTATGACCAAGTCCCTTGCCAAGGAGCTGGCCTCCCGGGGCGTCACCGTCAACGCTGTGGCGCCGGGCTTCATCGATACCGACATGACCGCCGCTATGCCGGAGGCCGCCAAAACCGCCACCCTGGCCTCCATCCCCATGCAGCGGCTGGGCGCACCGGAGGACATTGCCAAGGCCGTGGCCTTCCTGGCCAGCGACGATGCCGCCTATATCACCGGGCAGGTCCTGGCTGTGGACGGCGGCATGGCCATGTAAAAACTCGAGGAAAAGCAGGCCGACACCGCTGCGGTACTGCAATTCCCCGCACTGTTGGGCCGCCAATCGCGCCGCTGCCTGGAAAGCAAATCTCCGCACCGGGAGCCGCCTTGCAGGCGGTTGCGCTGCGAAACGCGCCTGCGGGCGCGGTCACTTCATCCGCCCCAGGCGGCACTTCGCTACTTTCCCTGCGCCCCCCACCACCAGTAACATCGGTCACCGGTGAACGCCGCCCAAGGCGGCTGGGTCGAAAAATCTTTGGCAGGAGCAGAAGAAGCCCCTCTGAAGGCTGTCCTGCCGAAAGTGATTGGAAATTCTTGATTTGCCTCCAGCAAATCAACTGGGAAACCCGCGGGCCGCTTTCCTCGTTTTTGTGGGACCCGCAGGATTTTCCCCCCTCTTTAAGAATTGTCCCGGCCGCTGTTTTGGGGCGGGGGACTGTCTGTTACTTGAATTCAAATTCGGAGGTACACTATGGAACGACGCAGAGTCGTCATTACCGGCCTGGGCGCTGTGACGCCTCTGGGCCTGACCGCCGCCGACACCTGGCAGGCGGTGCGGGAAGGGCGGTGCGGCATTGGGCCCATCACCCAGTTCGATCCCGCGGATCAGAAGGTGAAGCTGGCCGCCGAGGTCAAGGGTTTCGTCCCGGAGAACTATCTGCCCAAGCCCGAGGCCAAGCGCATGGGCCGCTTTACCCAGTTTGCCGTGGTAGCGGCCAAGGAGGCCATGGCCGACGCCGCCTTTACCCTGGCTGAAGGCGAGGAGGACCGCTGCGGCGTCATCGTCTCCAGCGGCATCGGCGGCCTCAGCATCACCGAGGCTGAGCACGACAAGGGTGCGGAAAAGGGCTGGGACCGGGTCTCTCCCTTCTACATTCCCACCGCCATCTGCAATATGGCTGCCGGCCAGATCGCCATTCACACCGGTTTCCGCGGCATGTGCTCCTGCCCGGTGACCGCCTGCACCGGCGGCACCAACGCCGTGGGCGACGCCTTCCACTATATTCGGGACGGCTACGCCGACGTCATGCTCTGCGGCGGCACGGAATCTGCCGTGACGCCTCTGGCCATCGGCGGCTTCACCTCTATGAAAGCCCTGAGCCAGGCCACGGATCCCAACCGGGCCTCCATTCCCTTTGACGCCGAGCGCAGCGGCTTCGTCCTGGGCGAGGGCGCAGCCATTTTGCTGCTGGAGGAGTTGGAGCACGCCAAAAAGCGGGGCGCCAAGATCTATGCGGAGTTTGTGGGCTACGGCGCCACCTGCGACGCCTACCACATGACTGCTCCCCGGGCCGACGGCTCCGGCGGTGCCAAGGCCATGGCCATGGCCTTGGCCGACGCCGGCATTCAGACCGCAGACGTGGACTACATCAATGCCCACGGCACCTCCACCCACCTCAACGACGCCGGCGAGACCGCCGCTGTCAAGTCCGTGTTCGGCCCCCACGCCTATGAGCTGGCCATCAGCTCCACCAAGTCCATGACCGGCCACATGCTGGGCGCTGCCGGCGCCGTGGAGGCCGTAATCTCCGCCATGACCCTGCACGACGGCTTTATCCCCGCCACTATCAACTACGCTGTGCCGGACCCGGAGTGCGACCTGGACGTGGTACCCAACACCGGCCGGGAGAAGGACGTGCACTACGCCCTGTCCAACTCCCTGGGCTTCGGCGGCCACAATGGCAGCATCCTGCTGAAGAAATGGGAGGCGTGACCATGGAGCTCAATTCCAATCAGATTGCCGAGATCCTGCCTCACCGCTATCCCTTTGCCCTGGTGGACCGGATCACCGACTATGAGCCCGGCCAATGGGCCAAGGGCATCAAGTGCGTCACGGTCAATGAGCCCTTTTTCTGCGGGCATTTCCCCCAGTTCCACGTGATGCCCGGCGTGCTCATTCTGGAGGCCATGGCCCAGGTAGGCGGCGTGGCCATCCTGTCCCTGCCGGAGAATAAGGGCAAAATCGCCCTGTTCGGCGGCGTGAAAAACGCCCGCTTCCGCCGCAAGGTGGTGCCCGGCGACGTGCTGGAGATGGAGTGCGTACTGACCAAGCGCCGGGGCCCTGTGGGCATTGGCGAATGCAAGGCCACCGTCAATGGACAGCTGGCCTGCACGGCGGAGCTGACCTTCGCCATCAGTGCAGAATAACCTCGCGGCGGGCTCTGCCTGCGCAGATCACTGATATGGGAGCGGGCGCATCATGTTAAAATACGCCTTTTTTAACGTGTATACCAAATTTAAACTGCATTTTTACCAAGAGATTTTCCAGCGTTTCCAGAGTCGGGAGGCCAGCCTCACCACGGTGGAGACCTTTTGCATGGAAAGCATTCAGGCCCTGGGCACACCCACAGTCAACGAGTTTGCCACTTTCATGCGAATCTCTCCCCCCAATGCGGCCTATAAGGTCAACAGCCTGGTGAAAAAGGGCTACATTGAGAAAGTCCAGTCCCCGGAGGATCGCCGGGAGTATCATTTGAAAGTCACTCAAAAATATATTGACTACTACGATATCAGCAACGCCTATATCGTGGAGGTCATGGACCGCATCGCCCGCCGCTTTCCCCCGGCGGACTGTGCCAAGCTGGAAGAGATGCTGACGGTGATCAGCCGGGAGCTGATGCCGGAAGTAGAGATTCCCGAGATTACAGGTCCAAAATAATGATCCCTGCAAAGCGGAGGCGCGCCAAAAGGCGCGCCTCCGCTTTGTCAAATTTCTCAAAACAGTCCTTCTGGAATGCGGATATCCTGTCTGGGCACCTTCTCCCATGTAAAGTCCTCCAGCAGAGCCTTGGCGCTTTTGGGAACGGCAGAGGGATGAAATCCCGCCAGATATGCCAACTTACCCAGAATCTCCTCCGGTGAGGCCTTTTCCCGCAGCACATCCAACCCCGCATCGGCGTCCCGCTTACTGAGCCGCCGCCCGTCCGGCGCCAACAGGAGGGGAAAGTGATAGAACTTCGGCGCCGGCAATCCCAGCAGCCGGTACAGCAGCAGCTGACGCGGTGTGGACTCCAGCAGATCCGCCCCCCGGACCACCTCCGTCACTCCCATGGCGGCATCATCCACCACCACCGCCAGCTGATAGGCAAACAACCCGTCGGATCGCCGCAGAAGAAAATCCCCGCACTGGGTATCCAGCCGTTGACGCTGCGGCCCCATATGCCCATCCTGAAAGGCAATTTCTTCTTCAGGTACCCGCAGCCGCAAAGCCGGGGCTCTGGTTTTGGCCCGCTCCGCGGCCTGGACAGCAGTGAGGCGCCGGCAGGTACCGGGATAGACCGTCTGCCCGTCGCTGCCATGGGGCGCACTGGCGGCGTGGAGCTCCGCCCGGGTACAAAAGCAGGGATACACCAGTCCCATTTCCTCCAGCTTTTCCAGTGCGGCCTCATAGATCGCAGTCCGCTGGCTCTGGTAGTAGGGCCCATCGCCCCCCTCTTTCTCCGGACCCACGTCCCAATCCAGACCCAGCCATTGGAGATCTGCCACCATCTGTTCCGCATACCGCTTAGGGCAGCGGGCAGTATCCAGATCCTCAATCCGCAGCAGGACCCGTCCACCCTTCTGTCGGGCGCTGAGCCACGCCAGCAGGCAGCAGAGAATATTTCCCAAATGAATTCGCCCGCTGGGCGACGGTGCAAATCTTCCCAGGCATTCCATTTTGCATCTCCTCCTGCATTTTTATCATTATATCCTCCTTTTTTTCCTGCGGCAAGTCCCCCCAAAACACCCTGCTACCAGAATTGCTACCAAAGCCAAATTTTCAAAAGCTTGCAGCTCTAAGGTTTCCAGGCCCACACATTTGTTGGTAGCAATTTTTCTTGCCGAAATTGCTACCAACGCTTCTTTTATTCATTGCACTGCAACTGGTAGCAGCCATTTGCTTGGGGATGTATACGCCTCGTTTAGCTATTTTTTGCAACTTTTCCGGCAATTTCA
>CATZYY010000034.1 GCA_958426425.1 uncultured Oscillospiraceae bacterium | reverse complement strand
ATACGATATGGTCCAGAGAGTGGACGGAGCCGGGGGTGGGGGGCGCCTTATAGGACGAAGCGTTGGCGATGACGTCAGACCCCACGGCCAGGTAGGGCCTGCGGCCTCCGCCGATCCGGTGAAGCCGGTCCAGGTCGGCGGGGGTGGCCAGATTTACCGGAATGTCGTGGGGGAACAGGTACACATCAAACTCATCGGCCACGGACATGCTGACGATCTGCCGCCGCACCAGTGAGGGCTGGGCCTTTTTGGACCAGGAGAACTCGTCGATGGCCAGAAAGACCTCGAAGCCCAGGTTCCGGATCTCCTGGACGATGCCCTTGTGGCTCAGGGAGAAGGGGTCAAAGGTGCCGGGGAAGAAGGCGGCTTTTTCCGGCACGTGGAACTGGAAGGGGCCGCTTTCAATGCGGTGGGTGACGATGAAGCGGTAGATGTGACTCAGGGCGGCGGCGGTATAGAAGAAGGTCAGCTCCTGCTCCGGCTGCTCGTTGATCAGGAACAGGATTTTCTTGGCCATCAGGGTAAACAGGGAGGTCTTGTCCTCATAGGACAGCACCTGCGAGGCAAACAGACCCTCGCCCAGAATCCGCAGGGCCTCCTGCCGCACGGACTGGCGATAAGAGGCAAGACCCTTCAGCAGGAAGCCCGCCATCCGGCGGCGCCGAGCCTCCAGCACCGTTTCCTCCTCGCCGAAGCGCTGGGCGTAGACGGCGTAATGCTCCAGCATGGAGCCCACGGTGGAAAGAGCGGCGGCCACCACGCCGCTGCTGGCGGAGGAGAGCAGCTGCTGCATGGTCTCCAGCACCTCATCCAGCTCCCGGGGGGTCAGCCACAGGGCAAATTGCCCCAGGTAGGCGGGGATGTACTGGGAGATTTCCGCCTGTCCGGGCTCCAGGGCCTTGCTCAATTCCACCGCGATCTCGTTGCGCCGGTCCGGCGTCAGCACCGGGGCGATGGACAGCAGGGCGGCGCCGGCATTGCGGCGGACCACCACGTTTTCGCTGACCTTCATCAGGTTGGAGTAGTGGGTGGCGATGTGGAGCACGTTGGCGTGATTGCCCGGCTGCACCTGGTCCAGCAGGTATTCTACGCCGACGGCCTTCAGCACCCAGGGAGTGGCGGTTTTCAGATTGTCCAGAAAGACGCTGCTGACCGCGTCCACCCGGCCGGCCGGCCGGTCCGGCTGTGGCGGTGTCAGCCCCAGCTTTTGGCAGAGGCGGGCCTGGAGGAACAGCAGCGGCGTGCTGCCCTGGCAGTCGGCGGCCGCGACGGCTCCGGCTACGGCAGAACGTTCCGGGCTGTCGGGCTCCATGGCTGTCAGCAGATGCTGGAACAGCCGCAGCGCCGCGGCCTTTTGGGAGAGATCTCCGTGTTCCAGCCACCAGGCGGCAAAGTCCACCAGCAGCTGCCGGTCCTCCCGGCGTGTCCGCTCCAGCGGCAGGTTCAGCACCGCATCCAGCAGAGCAAAAGCGGCGTCGGGATCGGTGTGAGCGGGGGCCTGGTAGTGGCGGAACAGCTCTCCGGCAAAGCGGGGAGCGTCGGCATCGGAGCAGTTTAACAGCAGGGCGTCCAGGGCAGTTTTGGCCTGGAAGCGGATCATACTGATCTGCCGGGGGGTCAGCCGGTGGTCCGGCAGGATCAGCTTGTCCAGATACTCCGCCCACAGCTGGAAGGGCCGCTCCTCCTCGGGGTCCGCGGCGGCGTCGGCAGGGGGCTCCTTTTTGTAGCCGGAGCGGAAGGTAGCCAGAATCCGGCCGATCAGGGCGGCGGCCTGGCGGCGGATATCTCCGTCAGGCACCATCAGCAGCTCGTAGAGGAAGTCCAGGGTCTGTTCCTTCTGCCCGGCGCTCCAGTAGGTGAAATACTCCTCAAAAATGGACACATAGGCCCGGAGGCGGGCGGGCTCCTTCTCGCTGCGGGCGGACTCCAGAATGTTGCCGAACAGCTGCTCCCGGCCCAGCCGGTGCATCAGGCGGATGTTGTGGTCCACGGCGGTGCGCCGGAGCGCGGCCACCACCTGGTCCGGCGTCATCAATGCCGGGTCCTGCCGGGGCGGCGGTGTGTGGCCGGCGGTGGCCAGGGTGGTGTCCACGCCGAAGGAGATCATGTACTCCTCAAAGTCCCGCAGCTTGGCGTAGACATACTGGTAGCGGCGGCGCTTGGCGTCGTCCACGTTGTCCAGCTTGCTGAGAATCACATCGAAGGCATCCTGGAGGGAGTACAGGCAGGCGCTCTCATGGTGCTGGTCGTCGTAGGTCTGCTTCACCCGGAAGTCGGCGTACACCAAGACCAGGGACTCTGAGGACAGGTTTTCGATTTCCAGATCCCAGACGGAGTGGTTGGCGGCAATGTGGCCCAGGGCAGACAGACCCCGCTGGGTGAACCACTGGTCCGTGTAATAGTAGTGGAGGTAGGGGACCCGCTCGCCGGGTTTGCAGCCGAATTTGCCGATATCGTGGCCCAGGGCGGCGCCGGAGATCAGCCCCAGGTCAATGAGGCCCCCTCCGGCCTTGAAGGCACGGGACACGGTCATGGCCACGTGGTGGACACCGGCAATGTGATGCAGAGTTTTAAAGGGGGTTACCTCCACGCTCAGCCGCAGCAGCTCATAGATATACTCGCCCCGGAAGCGGGAGAGGAATTGGCGGTACTCCTCCGTCACGCCGCTGTCCAACAGCTCCTCCTCAGAGCAGAAGGCAAAATCCACCCAAGGATCAAAGGGCAGGGCCCGCCCCTCGGCATCCAGCAGCACCTGCAAAAACTGAAGATAGCACAGGGCACCGTCCCACTGGGCGGAGGTGTGGCCATGGTCCGCGGCCGGGTACAGCAATGACAGCGCCACCTGGTAGGCGTAGCGCAGCCATCCCTCCCGGGGCTCCGGGGCCAGAGACATCAGCAGGGGACGGAAGGCTTCCAATGCTCCGGCGCAGGTAATCCGGCTGCGTATGGGGATCAGAGGGGAAAGAAGCTGCCGCCAGTCCACGCTGCCGAAGACCCGCTCCACGTCGGAGCGGGACATGCCCAGCTTGCGCAAGAAATCTGTTTTCTCAAAGGCCTCCGCCATCTCAGTCCACAGTGCGGGGCCGCTTTGCCGCAGTTCCATGGGCAACCTCCGTTCCGCCCCGGAGGGCGATTTGTTTTCCTTTTCAGTATACCGCACCCGGGGCCGGGAGGGAAGGGAAAAGGCAGAAAAAGCAGAGACAAAAAATCTCCCCGCCGGGGCAGCCCGGCGGGGAGAGGGGATCACTGGGTAAAGTGGGTGTGGTTGAAGATATGGTCTTCGCAAAAGCAGTGGTATCCGGCGCATTTGGAGCAGTACCGGAACTGCAGGTCCGGGAAGTCCGCGTCGGTGCGGCCGCAGACCTCGCACTTGTGGCGGTAGCCCCGGGCCGTCTCCTTTTTCCGCTGCTGACGGACGGCGGATTTGAAGTGGATGGTCTGGTGGGAGGTCTGATAGCGGCTGCGGCCCCGGCGATAGGCGATCTCGTCGGCGATGTTGGTCCAGAAAAATACAAAGAAGTTCAAAATCGCCACCACCGGCAGCAGTGCTCCGGCAAAGTCCAGTGCCACCAGACTGCCGATCACCGACAGGGCGAAAAAAGCGGCGTCAATCCAGGCCAGCCACTTCACCTTCACCGGGATAATGAAGAATACCAGGAACTGTGTCTCCGGGTACAGCATGGCAAAGGCGAAGAACATGGACAGATTCACGTACCCCGTGCCGCCGATCAGAACGTTCTGCCCGCTGATCAGGGCGGTGAGGATGCCCACGATCACCGTCAGCACCACGCCGGAGAGGTAGTAGAGGTTGAACTTGGGCGTGCCCCACTCCCGCTCCAGCACCGTGCCGATCATGTAATAGAAGTACAAAAACAGCGCCAGCCACAGCACGTCCCCGGTGGAGTAGTACCCCGGCATGAAGATAAAGGTCACCAGCCGCCACACTTCACCCTGGGCAATGGCCTCCCAGTTGAAGGCCAGGAAGCTGATGGGGGCGTACCCGGCAAAAATGGCCAGCAGGTACACCAGCACGTTCCCCACCACGATGACCCGCATCAGATTGGGGATGCCGAAGCGGGGATGATTGTACGCGAACCGATCCACGGCGGCGTTGAGCTTTCTCACAGAAGGACCCTCCCAGCGGAATTGAAAAGTATGTGGAACATTATACCCGGAATGGCGGAAAAAGTCATGTATATTTTTTGAACGGGGAAAATTCGGCGCTTTTCCAGGGAAAACCGCCTGGTGCCATCTTGACAATCCGTCAAAACCTGATAAGATAGTAACACAATTTCATATCCCTTATCAAGAGTGGCGGAGGGAACGGCCCGATGAAGCCACGGCAACCTGACAGGTTCAAGGTGCCAAATCCGGCGGATACCGACAGATGAGGAGCGAAAAAGTGACCTTTTGCGCGTTTCGTCGTCGAAACGCGCTTTTTTCCTGCTCTTGAGAGGGACTATTACGAAAGGAGCCAATATCCAATGGCAAGACACTATCTCTTTACCTCTGAATCCGTGACCGAAGGCCACCCTGACAAGATCTGCGATCAGATCTCCGACGCGGTGCTGGATGCCATCCTGGAGCAGGACCCCATGGGCCGGGTGGCCTGCGAGACCACTGTTTCCACCGGGCTGGTACATATTATGGGAGAGATCACCACCTCCTGCTATGTGGACATCCCCAAGATTGCCCGGGAGGTGATCCGGGACATCGGTTACGACCGGGCCAAGTACGGCTTTGACTGCGACACCTGCGGCATCATCACCAACATCGACGAGCAGTCCGGTGACATTGCCATGGGCGTGGACAAGTCCCTGGAGAACAAGCAGGGCGAGGATGCGGAACTTCAGAACGGCGCCGGCGACCAGGGCATGATGTTCGGCTATGCCTGCGACGAGACGCCGGAGCTGATGCCCCTGCCCATCTCTCTGGCCCACCGGATGGCAAAACGCCTGACGGAGGTTCGTAAGGTGGGCCTTGTGAACTACCTGCGGCCCGACGGAAAGACCCAGGTCACCGTGGAGTACGAGGACGGTAAGCCCGTCCGGGTGGACACCGTGGTGCTCTCCACCCAGCACAGCCCCGAGGTGACCCTGGAGCAGATCCGCCGGGATATGGTGGACATGGTGATCCGTACCACCATTCCCGCGGAGCTGATGGATGAGAACACCAAGATTTTCGTCAACCCCACCGGCCGCTTTGTGATCGGCGGCCCTCAGGGTGACTCCGGGCTCACCGGCCGCAAGATCATCGTGGATACTTACGGCGGCAGCGCTCCTCACGGCGGCGGCGCCTTCTCCGGCAAGGACCCCACCAAGGTAGACCGCTCCGCAGCCTATGCCGCCCGCTATGTGGCCAAGAACATCGTGGCGGCGGGCCTGGCCTCCAAGTGCCAGGTGCAGCTGGCCTACGCCATCGGTGTGGCTCATCCCGTCAGCGTTATGGTGGATACCTTCGGCACCGGCAAGGTGGACGATTCCAAATTGGAATCCGCCGTGCAGGAGGTCTTTGATCTGCGCCCTACCGCCATTATCCGGGATCTGGACCTGCGCAAGCCCATCTACCGCCAGCTGGCCGCCTACGGCCATATGGGCCGGGAGGACCTGGGGGTGACTTGGGAGCGTACCGACCGGGTGGAGGCCCTGAAGGCCGCCGTGGCCCGGTAACGCTTGTCCGGTGAAAAAAACACAAAAAGGCCGCCCGGAAGGGCGGCCTTTTGCTGTATGACATTCAGTTTTTGCGGAAACGGGAGAGGAAATCCTTGGTCTCCTGTCGCTGGGGGTTGCCGAAGACGTCGGCGGGAGCGCCCTCTTCGCAGATAATGCCCTCATTCATGTAGACCACATGACTGCTGACATCCCGGGCAAAGGCCATCTCATGGGTCACCACCAGCATGGTCATGCCCTCCTGGGCCAGGGCCTTCATAACGTCCAGCACCTCACCCACCATCTCCGGGTCCAGAGCGGAGGTGGGCTCGTCGAACAGCAGCACCTCCGGCTCCATGGCCAAAGCCCGGGCGATAGCCACCCGCTGCTTCTGACCGCCGGAGATCTGCCGGGGCTTGGCGTTGATGTAGGGGGCCATGCCCACCTGGTTGAGATAGCGCATGGCGTTATTCCGGGCCTCGTCCTTGCTTTTTTTCAGCACCTTCACTTGACCCACCACGCAGTTTTCCAGCACCGTCATGTTGTTGAACAGGTTGAAGGACTGGAACACCATACCCACATGGGAGCGGTACTGGGCGGCGTTGACACCGGCCCCAGCCACGTTCTGCCCGTGGTATAGGATCTGGCCGCTGGTGGGGGTCTCCAGCAGGTTCACGCACCGCAGCAGGGTGGATTTGCCGGAACCGGAGGCCCCGATGATGCTGGTCACGTCGCCCTTGGCCACGGAGAAGTCGATGTCCCGCAGCACCTCGTGGGTGCCGAAGGATTTGGACAGATGGCGAATCTCCAAAATCATATCATTCATGTCAGCGATCCCCCCTGGTCCGTCCGTGTTTGAGATCCTGCCGGACCCGCTCCCGGTACTCCTTACTGTGTTCATCGAAGGGCGTGCCGCGGTCGGGATGGCTGTAAGTGCCGGCGGTCATGGTCAGCTGATCGTCGATCACCAGCTCGTAGTCGCTGCTGCCGTCCATGCGCTTTTCCACCCACCGCAGCAGGAAGGAGGCAACCAGGGTCATGGTCAGGTAGCCGATCATCTCGATGGTGGCGGAGGGAAAGTACAGATAGGTGGCGCCCACCGCCGCCCGGTGAGCGGCGAAGAACTCCGTGAAGGAGATGATGAACATCACGGAGGAATCCTTGATGTTGATGATGAGGTTGTTGCCGATCTGAGGCATGATGTTGCGGATGGCCTGGGGCAGGATGACGGAGGTCATGGTCTGCACGTGGGTCATGCCGATGGCCTTGGCGCCCTCGGTCTGGCCGGGGTCGATGGAGATGATGCCGCCCCGGACGGACTCGGCCATATAGGCGCCGGTGTTGATGGAGACCACCAGAATGGCCGCCGCCCACACGCTGGGCCACTGGACCGTATTGCCGGTGAAATAGGGGAGACCGTAATAAATGAACACCGCCTGAAGCATCATGGGCGTGCCCCGGAACACCTCCACATAGATCCGGACGATAGCCCGGATCAGTTTGATGACAAACCGCTTGATGGGAGGATCGTTTTTGGAGTAAGGAATGGTGTTCAAAATGCCGCAGATCAGGCCGATGACGCAGCCGATAGCCGTAGCCACCAGAGCCAGGACCAGCGTGTTGCGGATGCCGTTGAGATAGTCATTGCCGTTGCGCTGCCAGAGCTTGACGATGTCGGGACCCAGCTGTAAAAGTCGATCCATGGGGGAATAACTTCCTTCCTTTTTGTGTGATGTGTGGGGCGCATCGGAAGAAGGACCGAAGCACGATCCTCCCTCCGACGGGCCTCAAGGCGGAGAACGGCGCACCGTTCTCCGCCCTGGGAGAAAACGCGGGATCTCAGCCCTCGCTCAGGGGCTGGATGGAAATGGCCTCGTCCATCATGGCGTTGAAGTCGTCGGCGGTGTAGTCGGCCAGCACCGCGTCGATGGCGTCCTTGAGGACGGTGTTGCCCTTCATGACGGAAATGCCGATGTTGATGTCGCCCTCGTCAGCCTGGAAGTTGTCGTCGCTGCCGGTGAAGTCCAGAATCTTCATGTCGGGATAGGCTGCCACGGCGCCGAGAGCGGTGGGAATATCGGTGCAGATGAAGTCCACGGTGCCGGTCTCCAGGGCCATCAGCATGGCAGGAGCGGTCTCCGCGGCGGGCTGAATCTGCGCGCCCTCGATCTGGGGCAGCATGGAGTCATACCAGATGGTGGCGATCTGGGCGGTGCAGGTGCCGCCGGAGAGGTCGCTGATGCCCTGGGCATTGGCGAATTCGCTGTCGGCCTTGGTGACGCAGACAATGGAAGCATAGAAGTAGGGACCGGCGAAGTCCACCAGTTCGCTGCGCTCGGCGGTCATGGACTGACCGGCGATAACGGCATCATAGATGCCGGACTGGACGCCGGGCACCAGGGAGTCCCAGTCGGTGCGGACCACTTCCAGATCCCAGCCGTTGGCCTCGCAGATCTTCTTGGCCATCATCACGTCGTAGCCGTTGGCATACTCGGTGGAGTCCTTGATGGGCACGGCGCCGTTGGAATCGTCGCTCTGGCTCCAGTTGTAGGGGGCATAGGCGCACTCCATGGCGATGGTCAGCACACCGTCCTCCACACCGGAGGCAACCTCTCCGCCCTCGGCGGTTTCGGTGTCGGTGGTCTCGGTCTCTGTGGTGGTGTCCTCAGCGGCGGTATCGACGCTGCCGCCGCAGGCGGCCAGGGACATGGTCATGGCCAGAGCCATGAGCAGGGTCAAAAACTTCTTCATTGCAATCACCTTTCCAAAAAATAAGTTGTGGGCGGCGGGAATGCCCGTCCCATCCGCTGCCGCCGGACGGAGAGACGAAAAAAATGGACCGCTTTGCTAAGCGGTCCATGGACAAGGCGGAATGACGCAGGAATTCCGACGACAGCCATTGATAGCGCTTCACAAAGGTTTGTGACAGTCCGGCGGGTATTTCCCGACGGCCCAGCGCTCCGGAGCCAGGCAGCTCCAAAACACTTCGGCGATGTTCCCTTTCCCCGGCGGCGGCTGCCTGGCCTTGCCGGCGGGTACTGATGAACCTCGCGCCTCTATCTCAGCGATCCAATTTTGAAGGTATCCTATCACGTTCCCCTGGCCCTGTCAACACCGTTCCCGGAAAAAGCTGCAAAATTTGTATATTTTGCGGCGGAATTTCCCTGTGCGCCGTGGTTCCGCTATGATATAATAGCCACAAAACGGATCAAATACGGGGGGATGGATACGCCGGCCTTCTGTGGAGCGGCTGAGAGTGTTTTGACGATCCACCGGTGGTCCGTTATGGTATCATCACAATTATTTGCATATGCTGTCTCTTGGCGGAGCACGAGCGCCGCCGGGAAGAAGGGGGTAAGAGACGATGCAGGCCATGGAATTGGCCATTCTGGACTGGGTCCAGACCAATCTGCGCTGCGGTTTTCTGGACGGGGTGCTACCGGCCATCACCCGGCTCAGCGACCACGGGGAGATCTGGATTGTTCTGGCGGCCGTGCTGCTGATAACGAAAAAGTACCGCTGGGCGGGCGTCTCCGTGGCATTGGCCCTGGTGCTGGATTTGATTTTGTGCAACGGTTTTTTAAAGCCGCTGATCGGCCGCATCCGGCCCTACGAGGTCAACACCGCCATCGCTTTGCTGGTGCCGCCGCCGGGAGACGCCTCCTTTCCCTCAGGCCATACGGCGGCCTCCTTCACGGCGGTGACGGCCTTATGGTGCGCCGGAGGCGTACCCAAATGGCTGCGCTGGCCGGCGTTGGCTCTGGCGGTGGTGATTGCCCTGTCCCGGATCTACCTTTATGTCCACTGGCCCACCGACGTGCTGGGCGGCGCGGCGCTGGGCGCGGCGTTGGGCTGGGCCGGCGCGTGGCTGACAAGCCGCCTCCGCAGCCGTCTGACAGGCCGGGCCTGGCGGTAAGGACACAGGAAAAAGGGCCGAACGCATACTCCGTTCGGCCTGGTGCTGTCGAAAAAGAGGGAAAACCTGCGCGACGGGAAGGAAGCGCGTTACGAGAGGAGCCCAGGAGGGGTTCCTCTCGTTTTCAATCATAAGTTTTTTGGAATTTTTTAAAGGTCCAAAAAGCTTGCTCAGCGTATCGAAAAGACCTTTTCAATACGCTGAGCCGAACGGAATGCCCCTTCGGCCTTCCTGGGTCATGATTCATCCGTCTCCGGGGAGTGAAGAAATTTTTTCACGGCAAAGATAGCGGCCACGGCAGCCACACCCAGCAGCGTATCCAGGGCGCCGCTGTGGCTGATAATCATTTGCCGGACGATGGTGAACAGCAGCACGTCGATGACGGCGCCTGCGGAGTGCAGTGCCAGCATTTTGACGAACTCCAGCCCCATCACCAGCAGCAGAGCACTGGAGAAGAAATCCCCCAGGCTGAAGGCGTCGGGCGTCAGCAGCAGGGTGCTTCCGGTATTCCACAGCAGCAGCGCTCCGCTCCACGCGATGACCACCAGAATGATGGCTGCCACAGTCAGCTCCAGAGCCCGGGCAGCTTTGAGTATGGTGAGGTTATGTTTCATAAATTCTCCTTGTTATGCAGGTCCGCCAGAGGGACCGGACTGCTAACCAGTGTACCAGAAATCCGGCGGTAGTCAAGACGTTGGGATTTGGAAAAACGGTATTTGCCAACGGCGCCCAGATGGGATATACTATACATTTAGTGAATTGAGAAGGCGCCGCCCTTGGGGCGGGCAGGAGGAAGCGCTTATGAAGCTCATGGTCATCGACGGCAACAGCATTTTAAACCGGGCCTATTACGGCATCCGGCCTCTGACCACCCGGGACGGGCTGTACACCCATGCGGTGTTCGGCTTTTTCACCACGCTGCTGCGGCTGAAGGATGAGGAGAGGCCCGACGCTCTCTGTGTCACCTTTGATGTCCATGCCCCCACCTTCCGCCACACGGCGGATGCTGCCTACAAGGCCACTCGCAAGCCCATGCCGGAGGAGCTCCGGGTCCAGGTTCCGGTGCTGAAGGAGGCCCTGGACGCGCTGAACATCCCCCGGTACGAGATGGCCGGCTGGGAGGCCGACGATCTGATCGGCACCATCTCCCGCAAGTGTGAAACAGCCGGGTGGGAGTGCGTGGTGGTTACAGGAGACAAGGACAGCCTCCAGCTCATCACGGACCAGACCAAGGTCAAGCTGGTCTCCACCCGCATGGGGCAGACCACCACCAAGGATATGACCCCGGACACCTTCCGGGAGCAATACGGCTTTGACCCCATCCACATGATCGACCTGAAGGCCCTCATGGGGGACTCCTCCGACAACATCCCCGGTGTTCCCGGCGTGGGGGAGAAGACCGCCATGGACCTCATTCAAAAATACGGCAGCATCGACGCCCTGTACGCCAAAATGCCGGACGTGGAGGCCAAGCCCGCGGCGCTGAAAAAGCTGGCGGCGGGGGAGGAATCCGCCCGGCACTCCTACTGGCTGGCCACCATCGTCACCGACGCGCCCCTTGACTTTCGGCCGGAGGACAACCTGGTGCAGACACCGGGCCCAGCGGCGTATCCCCTGTTTTTGCGGCTGGAGTTCACCAAGCTCATCGAAAAGTTTGGCCTGACGGCTGGAACTGCCCCGCAGAC
Organism: uncultured Oscillospiraceae bacterium; assembly: GCA_958426425.1. Classification (GTDB taxonomy): domain Bacteria; phylum Bacillota; class Clostridia; order Oscillospirales; family Oscillospiraceae; genus Oscillibacter. The sequence goes on along the minus strand of CATZYY010000034.1, from coordinate 7,124 downwards.
ACCGGCGGAAAAGCCATCCGATTTCACTGTGACCGTGGAGCAGGTGACGGCGCCAGAGCAGGCGGAGCGGCTGATCCAGCAGTGGCGGCAGGCGGACCATGTGTCGCTGCTGGCCCTGCCGGATCTGACCGGCGTGGTGGTGGACTGCGCAATCGCGGCGGATGCCGCTGTCTCCGCCGAGCTCTTTTTCAACAGGTATCAGGGAGACTGGAACGAGCTTTTGCGGCGCCTTTTCTCCGCCGACATCAAAAAAGTCACCCACAATGTCAAGGACCTGATCCGGACACTGCTGGAGAACAGCCTGCCGGCGGAGGGCTTCTGCTTTGACACGGCCCTGGCCGCCTACCTGCTGGACGCCACGGCCGGCAGCTACGATCTCCAGCGGCTGTTTGTGGCCTACTACAACCAGGAGCTGGTCAAGCCCCTTTATCTGGAGCCGGAGGCCTTCTCGCCCCTGGGAGACACGCTCCAGGCGGAGACCGCCCTCCACAGCCACACCGCCGCTGTGGAGGCCCTGTATGAGACTCTGGCACCCAAGCTGCGGGAGAAGGGGCTGTGGGAATTGTTCCAAACGGCGGAGCTGCCTCTGTGCGCCGTTCTGGCGGAGATGGAGCTGACCGGCTGCCGGGTGGACAAGGGCGCGCTGGTGTCCTTTGGGGAGATGCTCTCCCGGCACATCGCCGCCCAGGAGAAGACCATCTACGACATGGCCGGGGAGGAATTCAACATCAATTCCCCCAAGCAGCTGGGGGAGATTCTCTTCGGCAAGCTGGGCCTGCCCCACGGAAAGAAGACGAAAACCGGCTGGTCCACCAACGCCGACGTGCTGGAAAAGCTCCGGTATGAGGCTCCCGTTGTGGGGGCGGTGCTGGAGTACCGGCAGTACGCCAAGCTGAAATCCACCTATGCCGAGGGGCTTTTGAAGGCCATGGATGCCGACGGCCGGGTTCGTACCTCCTTCCAGATGACGGTGACGGCCACCGGGCGGCTCAGCTCCACGGAGCCCAACCTCCAGAACATCCCCACCCGGACGGACCTGGGCAGTGAGATCCGGCGGATGTTTATTCCGGCGGAGGGCTGCGTTCTGGTGGACGCGGACTACTCCCAGATCGAGCTGCGGCTCCTGGCCCACATCTCCGGGGACGAGGCCATGCGGTCCGCCTTCCTCTCCGGCGGGGATTTCCACGCCGAGACGGCGGCCAAGGTGTTCCATGTGGACCCCGCCGACGTGACCCACGAGATGCGCCGCCGGGCCAAGGCGGTGAACTTCGGCATTGTCTACGGCATCTCCGCCTTCTCCCTCAGTCAGGACATCGGCGTGACCGTAGCGGAGGCCAAGGACTATATGGAGGCCTACTTTGCCACCTTCCCCGGCGTCCGCCGGTATATGAACGACGTAGTGGCCAAGGCCAAGGAGACGGGATATGTGGAGACCATCTTCCATCGGCGGCGGGACCTGCCGGAGCTGACCTCCTCCAACCGCAACCTCCGCGCCTTCGGCGAGCGGGTGGCGCTGAATATGCCCATCCAGGGCACCGCGGCGGACATCATGAAGCTGGCTATGATCGCCGTGTGGAAGCGGCTGAAGGGGGAGCACCCCGATGCCCGCCTGGTCCTCCAGGTCCACGACGAGCTGATCGTGGAGTGCCCGGAATCCGAGGCCCAGGCCGTGGCTCGGGCCGTGGAGGAGGAGATGGAGCGGGTGGTCACCCTCTCCGTGCCCCTGACGGCGGAGGCCCACTGGGGCCGCAACTGGCTGGAGGCCAAGGGATGAAGCGCCTCTACGTGATCGGCGGGCCCATGGGCGTGGGCAAGACCGCCGCCTGCCGGTGCCTGCAAAAGAGGTTGGAGCGCAGCGTGTTTCTGGACGGGGACTGGTGCTGGGTCGCCAATCCCTTCCAGGTGACGGAGGAGACCAAGGCCATGGTGCTGGACAACATCACCCATGTGCTGAACAACTTCCTCCGCTGTTCCGCTTACGACCATGTGATCTTCTGCTGGATTTTGCACCGGCGGGAGATCTGGAGTGATCTGCTGTCCCGGCTGGATACAGGGACCTGTGCCGTCACCAGGGCGGCCTTGGTCTGCGCCCCCGAGGTTCTGTGGAACCGGGTGGAGGCGGACGCGGCCGCCGGCCTTCGCGCCCCGGACGCGGCGGCGCGGAGCCTTGCCTATCTGCCGCTGTACGGGGACCTGGACGTTTGGAAGCTGGACACCACCGCCCTGACGCCGGAGGAGACCGCCTCCGCGATTTTGGAGGCGGCGGAATGAAGAAGCTGGTGGTTTTGCTGGGCGTGGTGGGCGTGTCCTTTTCCGCCGTGTTTACCCGGTGGTCCACGGCCCCGGCCCTGGTGCTAGCTCTGTACCGAATGACCCTCTCCGCCGGCCTTATGGCCGTCCCGGCCCTGCGGCGGCGGGAGCTGCCGGGTCTGACAGGGCGGGATGTGGCGCTGTGCCTGGTCAGCGGACTGTTCCTGGGCCTCCACTTCACCGCCTACTTTGCCGCGCTGGAGCGGACCTCCATCGCCGCGGCGGTGGTGCTGGTGGATACGGAGGTGCTGTTTGTGGCCCTGGCTTCAGCGGCGGTGCTGGGGCAGCGCCTGCCTGGAAAGGCATGGGCCGCGGTGGGGCTGGCCTTTGGAGGCGCCGCCCTGGTGGCCCTGGCCGACGGCGGCGGAGGCGGCGCCCTTGCGGGAAACCTGATCGCGCTGTCCGGCGCCGCCGCCATGGCGGTGTACACCATGATCGGCGCGGTGTGCCGCCGGAAGCTGTCTACGGAGGTCTACACCTTCCTGGTGTACCTGGCGGCCTCGGCGTCGCTGCTGACGGCGGCCCTGGCCACCGGCACGGCGGTGACGGGCCACGGCGCCGTCAACCTGCTGACGGCCCTGGGCATGGCGGTGTGCTGCACCCTGCTGGGCCACAACGTGTTCAGCTGGGGCCTGAAGTATTTGCCCGCGGCCTTTATCGCCACCGCCAAGCTGCTGGAGCCGGTGCTGGCTTCCATTTGGGGCCTGCTGCTCTTTGCCGAGCGCCCCGGCTGGCTGACCATTCTGGGCGGCGCCGCCGTGGTGGGCGGCATCGCCCTGTATACCCGCGCCTCCGCGCCGGAGGCGGAAAGGAAGACGCTATGAGACAACCAATGCACGTACAAATTGTGCCCATGACGGCGGACCATCTGGATGAGGTGGCGGAGCTGGAGCGGATCTGCTTCCCGGACCCCTGGTCCCGGAATATGCTGGCGGAGGAACTGGATAACGCCCTGTCCGCCTTTCTGGTGGCCCTGGACGATGAGGGCCGGGTGGCCGGCTACGCGGGGCTCCAGGTGGTGCTGGACGAGGGGACCATCACCAACATCGCCGTGCGGCCGGAGTACCGCCGGCAGGGTGTGGCCCGCCAGCTGCTGGACGTATTTCTGAACTTTGCCCGGGGAAATCACCTGGCCTTTTTGACCCTGGAGGTCCGCTCCTCCAACTACGGGGCCATCGCCCTGTACGGGGAGCTGGGTTTCCGGTCTGTGGGCCGGCGGAAAAACTACTACGAGCATCCAAAGGAGGATGCACTGATTATGACCAAGGAGTTTGATTATGGAACTGCGACTGCCGACGCCGGAACAACTGGAGCATCTGTATGAGACCGACCTGCGGGCATCTTTCCCGCCGGCGGAGCTGAAACCCCTGTCCTCCATCCAGAGAATGTGGCAGGAGGGCCGGTACCGGCCCTGGTGTCTCTTTGACGGGGAGGAAATCATCGGCGCGTGTTTTTTGTGGCTGGGGGAGCCAGGCTGGGCCCTGCTGGACTATCTCTGCGTCAGTCCCGGCCGCCGCAACGGCGGCACCGGCGCCGCCCTGATCCGCCTGATGCTGGAGAAAGAGGCGGGCACGGTGATTTTTGGCGAGAGCGAGGTGCCGGAACTGGCACCGGACCCGGCTATGGCCAAGCGGCGGCTGGGCTTTTACGCCCGTAACGGCGCCCGCACCGCCGGCTATGAAACAGAGGCATTCGGCGTGGCCTACAAGACCCTGTACTGGGCCTCTGGAGCGGTAGACGAGCAGGCGCTGATGGAGCAGCACCGTTTCATCTACCGCAGCAGCTTCACCCCGGAGCGATATGCCCGCTATGTCCGCATCCCCCTGCCGCCGGGGGCGGCGCCGTCTCCCAAGGTGCCCTGGGAACAGTGAGTGCGGCACCGATTTGACAAAAGAGAAAGAGGGTCCACCCAATATGAAAATTCTGGCCTTTGAGTCCTCCTGCGACGAGACCGCCGTGGCGGTGGTGGAAGACGGCCGCACCGTCCTCTCCGACGCCATCGCCTCCCAGGCGGATATGCACGCCCTGTACGGCGGCGTGGTGCCGGAGATCGCCTCCCGCAAGCATGTGGAGGCCATCGCCGCCCTGACGGAGCAGGCGCTCCAGGAGGCGGGCTGCACCAAACAAGACATCGACGCGGTGGCGGTGACCTACGCCCCGGGCCTTATCGGCGCGGTGCTGGTGGGCCTCAGCTTTGCCAAGTCCGTGGCCTGTGCCCTGGGTGTCCCTTTAATCCCGGTCCACCATGTCCGGGGCCACATCGCCGCTAACTATCTGGCCTTCCCGGAGCTGGAGCCCCCCTTCCTGGCCCTGGCCATCTCCGGCGGCAATACTTTGATCGTGGATGTCCGGGACTACACAGACATGGAGATCCTGGGTTCCACCCGGGACGACGCGGCGGGGGAGTGCTTTGACAAGGCGGCCCGGGTGCTGGGCCTGCCCTATCCCGGCGGCGCTCCCATGGACGCCCTGGCCAAGCAGTCCTCAGGCGGAGTGTATCAGCTGCCTCATGCTCATGTGGACGGCGCACCGCTGGATATGAGCTTTTCCGGATTGAAGACAGCGGTTGTGAACCTGGCCCATCATGCCCAGCAGGTAGGGGAGGAGCTGGACCGGGCGGCTTTGGCCAGGGACTTTGCCCAGGCGGTCAGCGATACCCTGGTGCCCCGGGCCATGGAGGCGGCCCGGCAGACCGGCCGTACCGTCATTGCCGCCGCCGGCGGCGTGGCGGCCAACTCCGTCATTCGGGGAGATTTGGAGCGCTGCTGCCGGGAAGCTGGATACAAGCTGTACCTGCCGCCCCTGCGGCTGTGCGGCGACAACGGCGCCATGATCGGTGCCCAAGGCTACTATGAGTACCTGGCGGGCCATACGGCGGGCATGGACCTCAACGCCTATGCCACCCGGGATATTGCAGAATAAAGAGGAAAGGAGCGGCTTTGGCCGCTTCTTTTTTCTGCCACTGCCACCGCTGTACACTTGAAAAACAAATGTGATGAGAAGAACGAAGGATTTCTTGCGCTTTTGGCTGATCCCTGAAAAAACCTTGCGAAAAAAAGCGATGTCCAGAGGAAATTAGAAAAGAAAGTGGAGAAAGTGAAGACGGCAAAAATATTATGTAAAATAAAAGGCATATTTTCTGCGTTGAGTAAAATATGGTTCTAGGTTTTCCAATATCTTGAAAAAACGGAAATAATGGTTGAAAATAAAGGGAAAAACACATGTTGAAAACGTGGTGGAAAATGTGAATAACTCATTGTAGAGAATTGTTATTTTGAAAATTATGTAAATGTAAAAAGATGGAAGATAAAGAAAAACCAGAAAAGACAATAGGGAAAACTCACAAAAAATGTCGAAAAACCAAAGCATAAACTAATGGTTTCAGTAGGCACGCACAGTGCTTTTTCTCGTGAAAGAGGCAAAAATCTACAAAATGACTGAATATTTTTTGCAGGAAAACTTTCAAAAATACAATTTGTAATCGCTTTTTGCGGAAGGTTGCCACGGATATTGAGGGAAATAAGTGTTGACGGTAGGGGGAAAATATGCTATACTTTCCCTCGCCCGAAAATTGGGCACTATAAAATACAACGGAATATGCTAGTGTAGCTCAGTCGGTAGAGCAGCTGATTCGTAATCAGCAGGTCGTTGGTTGTGGCTAAGGGTGGTAAATTAGGAAGGGCCGATTTTTGGCCGAGGAACAAACAGAGTACGGTGAGGAGCCGGGATCTCATAGAGGTATGCTGGAATAGCTCAGTCGGTAGAGCAGCTGATTCGTAATCAGCAGGTCGCGTGTTCAAGTCACGTTTCCAGCTCCAAAATGCTCCTTATCGAGGGATAAGGAGCATTTTTATGTACAAAAACGAAGAAAAGGATTATACTGTATCCATGGAAAATGCTGAGGCATCTGTCCGCATGGAGGGATATACTGTTACCCCTAAAATGCGGGAACAGTGTAAGCGTGTGCTGCGGGGCGAGGCCACAATGGAGGAATGCCTGAAGCGTTTTCTGAAGTCCCGACAGAAGGATGATTCATTATGGCATACAGTTTAGAGCCTGTTTCCCAGGACTGTTATCCTGGCACCACGGTGCTGGTCAATAAGCTGAATATTCGGGATGAGGCTACGCTGAATGAGGCGGAGGCCCTTATCACCTACATTAACGCCTCCAAGCTGGAGTATTGCCCGCTGGAAGGCGTTTTTGATTTTACCCATTACAAGGCGATTCACCATTTTCTCTTTTCTGAGTTGTATGATTGGGCAGGACAAGTCCGTAAAGTGAATATTAGTAAAAAGGCAACTTGTTTCTGCCGGCCAGAGAGAATTGAAACCCAAGCGCAGCTGATTTTCCAGCGACTGAAAGAGCGAGACTGTTTTAAAGGACTCTCCCATCATGACTTTGTGGATGAAATCGTGGATTTTTACTGTGTCACAAATATGCTGCATCCTTTCCGGGAGGGCAATGGCCGCACGCAAAGAGCCTTCCTGGCACAACTGATTCGCAATGCTGGATATGATATCAACTGGGCCGAGGTAGATGGTGATTTGCTGATGATTGCCACCATTCAAGCGGCACAGGGAGTAACGGATCTGCTTCGGAGTGTATTTCAAGAAAGTGTACGAGAGGGGGTATTTTGATCATTAACGCTGGATATGATGGTATTTCTGTGGTATTGTGTCTTGCTGCAAGGAGGCGAGGCATATGAACGAAACTCTGAGATTGCTGTACGATAGATTTTATACCCCTCTGCCCATGGTGAAATCCGAACAGGAAGTTGAAACCTGCCACCGGCAGCTCATTGAGCGGTTGGACAA
>CATZYY010000033.1 GCA_958426425.1 uncultured Oscillospiraceae bacterium | reverse complement strand
TGAACCTCAGCCGGGACCTGGGCATGCGCCACCGGGCCGGCATCGGCATGAGCGAAAACTCCGACGCGGTGGTGGTCATCGTGTCGGAGGAGACCGGCTCCATTTCCGTGGCCATCGGCGGGATGCTGAAACGGCACCTGAAGCCGGAGACCCTGGAAAACCTCCTGCGGAACGAGCTGCTTCCGCAGGAGGAGTCCGACGGGGACAAGCAGCGGTTCAACCTCTCGCGGCTGCTGCGGACTGGAAAGGGAGGAGGCGGCGATGATGGAACGTAAGAAAATGGACAAGCAGAAGATCCTCTTCCTGGTCCTGTCGTTTCTGGTGGCCGTAACGCTGTGGATTTTCGTGGATGTGACCGGCGGGGAGATCGTGGAGATCGAAATCAACGACATCCCCATCGAATACACCAACGGCGACACCGTCCTTGCCCAGCGGGGACTGATGCTGCTGGAGGAGGGCACCACCCAGACTGTGGATGTGGTGCTGACCGCCACCCGCTGGAACAGCAGCAGCCTGGACCGCTCCGGCGTCCGGGCCACCGTGGACCTGACCGACGTGACGGAGATCGGCACTCAGCGCCTGACCATCACCATTCTCTTTCCCACGGGGACCAAGGGCGTCACCGTCAGTGAGCGGGCGCCCTCCATGGCCACCGTCAACATCGGCGAGCTGTACCACAAGGAGGTGGAGGTCCGCTGCGAGCGGGTGGGCACCGTGGCCGAGGGGTACTCCGCCGGCGAGCTGCAGCTGTCTCCCTCCGTGGTGGAAATCCGGGGACAGCAGGCCGACATTGACCCGGTCAGCTACGTGAAGGTGGTCCTCCATTACGACAACGCCACCTCCACCGTGACGGAGGACCTGGAGTTCCAGTATTACGACGCCAACGACCAGCCCCTCTCCGGTGACGGCATCCACGCCAATGTGGAGACCATTACGGCCACGCTGCCTATCAACGTCACCAAGGAACTGGCGCTGACCATGAACTTCATCGACTCTCCCGGCGCCCGGCTGACCAATACGGAATGGGATATCGAGCCCAGCAGCATTCTGGTCTCCGGCGACGCGGACCTGCTGCGGGACGTGGAGAGCATCGTGCTGGACGATTTTGATTTGGCCACCCTGGACAGCGGTACCAGGTACAGCTATACCATCCCCCTGCCGGAGGGGTGCGAAAATCTCAGCGGCGTTACCAAGGCAACGTTGACCATCTCTTTCAAGGATATGAAGAACGCCCCGGTGTCCACCACCAACATCCGCTGTGAAAACGTGCCGGAGGGCAAGCGGGCCGACATTCTGACCGAGCAGCTGACCGTGGTGGTCTTCGGCACCGGCGCCGACGTGGACGCCGTCACCGGCGAGGATCTGATCGCCGTGGCGGACCTGACGGACTTTGGCTCCACCGCCGGCACCTACACCGTGCCGGTGACCGTCCGCTCCACCAAGGGGGACCTGGGCATCAGCGGCACCTATCAAATCCGGGTCACCCTGCGGGAGGACCAGGCGGAGGCGCCGGAGGAGGACCAGACGCCGGAGGAGAATCCCTCTGAAAACACCAGCGAGACCGCCCCATAACAAAGGAGTAGAGAATATGACCCAAATTGCAACAGTGGAACGGCTTCTGGACAGAGATTACGCTGTGATCTCCGTGCCCCGGAAGTCCGCCTGCGGACATGACTGCGAGGAGTGCGCCGGCTGCGGCGTCACCGGAACCGCCGTGGAAGCCCGGGCCGCCAACCCCATCGGGGCCGAGCCGGGACAGAAGGTGGTGGTCCAGAGCGACACCCAGAAGATGCTGGGCATCGTGGCCATGGTGTACCTGATCCCGGTGGTGCTGTTTTTGGCGTGCTATCTGGGAACCATGCTTCTGGTGAGCCCGTCGGCGGCCGGTATCGCCGGCGGTGTGGGCTTCGCGGCGGGCATCGGGATTGCCGTGCTCTATGACCGGCGGCTGCGGCGGCAGGGCGGCCTGCGGTTTACCATCGTGCGGCTGTTCTGATGCACGGCTATGTGCGCCCGCCCCTGGGGGAGCTGCCCCAGGCGGAGGCGGAGCGGTTCCGCCGGGTCTACTGCGGACTGTGCCACACCCTGTCCCAGCGGTACGGCCTGACGGAGCGGTTCATCCTGAACTACGATTTTACCTACCTTGCCATCCTCCTCTCGGACCGGGAGGAGGGGGAGATCCACCGGGCCCGATGCCCGGTGAGCCCCCTGCGCCGCAGGGACTACCAGCCCCAGACGCCGGCGCTGTCCCTGGCGGCGGACGAGAGCGTGATTTTGGCCTATTGGCAGGCCCGGGACGGCGTGGCCGACCATGGGACCGTGGGGGGTCTGAAGTACCGGGCGGTCTCCGCCGCCCTGTCCGGGGCCTATGAGAAGGCGGCGGCGCTGCGTCCCGGCTTCGATCAGGCGGTGCGCCGTCAGCTGGAGATCCTCTCCCGGCTGGAGAAAGAGCGGTGTCCCTCCCTGGACGCCCCGGCGGACGCCTTCGCGGCGCTGCTGTCCTGTGCCGCGGCGGAGGTGGCCGAGCCCACCCGCCGCCGAGTGCTGGAGCAGATCCTCTACCACCTGGGCCGCTGGGTGTACCTGGTGGACGCGGCGGACGACCTGAAGGAGGATGCCGCCTGCGGCAACTATAACCCCGTGGCGCTGCGTTACGGTCTTGCCGGCGGTGTCTGGACCCCCCAGGCCCGGGGGGAATTCACTGCCACCCTGGACCACTCCATCCGCATGATGACCACCGCTTTCGAGCTGTGGGACTTCGGCGTGTGGGGCCCCCTGCTGGAGGCCACCTTCTACGGCAGCCTCTTTGCCGTGGGCCGGGCGGTGCTGGATGGGAATTTCCGGGCGGTCACCCGGGGAAGATACAAAGAGAAACACAAGAATGTTGAGGAATCCACATGAACGATCCCTATGAGGTACTGGGCGTGCCGGAGACGGCCACAGACGCGGAAGTGAAAAAGGCCTACTTGAATTTGGCCCGCAAATACCATCCGGACAACTACCATGACAATCCCCTGGCGGATTTGGCCCAGGAGAAGATGAAGGAGATCAACGCCGCCTACGAGCAGATTACCCGGGAGCGAGGAAAGGGCGGCGGGTCCTCTGCCTCGTCCTCCTCCGCCGGGTACGGCGGCTATGGCAGTTACGGCGGATACAGCAGCGGATACGGCGGCTACGCCGGGTCCAGCTCCGTGCTGCAGCAGGTGCGCATGGCCATCTCCACCGGGGACCTGACCCGGGCGGAGGCACTGCTGGCCAATTACAGCGACCACAACGCCGAGTGGAATTTCCTGCGGGGGGCCGTGTGCTACCGCCGGGGCTGGATGGACGAGGCCCTGCGGTACTATCAGACCGCCTGTCAGATGGACCCGGGCAACGCCGAGTACCGCCGGGCCCTGGATTTCATGGAGCACGCCGGGGAGACCGCCTACCATCCGGAGGGGCGGCCCTTCGGCACCGATATGTGCACAGCCAACCCCTGCCTCACACTGTGCTGTGCCTATACCCTGTGCAATGGCGGCGGATACTTCTTCTGCTGCTGAGCCGCGGGAAAAGGGAGGAAGAACCATGATCAAGAGTATGACCGGCTACGGCCGGGCCCGGCAGATTCTCCACAAGCGGGACATCACCGTGGAGGTCCGCTCCGTCAACAACCGCTATCTGGACTGCGCCGTGAAAATGCCCCGGATGTACGCCTTCGCCGAGGACGCGGTGAAGCAGACCGTACAGAAGTACGTCTCCCGGGGAAAGGTGGATGTGTTCGTCACCGTGGACGCCTCCGCCGCCGACGTGGCCAAGGTCACCGTCAACCGGGAGCTGGCGGCCCAGTACGCCGCCGCCCTGACGGAACTGGGGTCGGTCTGCGGCTCCACGGCCTTCAAGGTGACGCCGGAGCAGCTGTCCCGGTTCCCGGACGTGCTGACCGTCACCAAGGCCGACGAGGATTTGGAGACCGTCAGCAGCGACCTGTGCGCCGTGCTGGAGGAGGCCTTGGGGGCCTATAACGCCATGCGGACCGTGGAGGGCGGGAAACTGGCCGAGGACATCGGCAGCCGCCTGGACACCATCCTGACCTATACCGCCCAGGTGGAGGAGCGCTCCCCCCAGACCGTGGCGGAGTACCGGGCCAAGCTGACCGCCCGGATGCAGGAGGTGCTGCAAAGCGCCACCGTGGACCCCCAGCGGATTTTGACCGAGGCCGCCATCTACGCCGATAAGGTGGCCGTGGACGAGGAGACCGTGCGCCTGCGCAGCCACGTGGCCCAGCTGCGGACCATGCTCCAAAGCGACGAGCCCATGGGCCGGAAGATGGACTTCCTCATTCAGGAGGTCAACCGGGAGTCCAACACCATCGGCTCCAAGTGCGCAGATGTGGCCATCGCCCAGGTGGTGGTGGGCCTCAAGGCCGAGGTGGAGAAGATGCGCGAGCAGGTCCAGAACGTGGAGTGAGGCGGTTATGAAGCTCATCAACATCGGCTTCGGCAGCCTGGTGTCCGCCCAGCGGGTGGTGGCCGTGGTGGGGCCGGACTCGGCCCCCATCAAGCGCATGATTCAGGAGTCCCGGGAGCGGGGCATGCTGATCGACGCCACTTACGGCCGCAAGACCGCCTCTATCTTCATCATGGACAGCGACCATGTGATTCTGTCGGCCCTGCCGCCGGAGCGGTTCGGCCCGCGGCTCCAGGAGGAGCCAAGCTCTGAGGAAAGGGATTGAAACCATGCAGAAAGGGAAGACCTTTATCATCTCCGGCCCCTCCGGCGTGGGAAAGAGCACCGTGCTCTCCGCCCTGCTGCAGTCCCGGAAAAATTTGTATTTCTCCGTCTCCGCCACCACCCGGGACCCCCGTCCCGGCGAGCTGGACGGGGTCCACTACCACTTCATGGACGTGGACTCCTTCCGCAAATGGATTGCCAAGGAGCAGTTCCTGGAGTACGCGGAGTACGTGGGCAACTTCTACGGCACCCCCAAGCGCTATGTGGACGAGGCCATGAACCAGGGCAAGGACGTGATATTGGATATCGAGGTCCAGGGCGCCATCCAGGTCACCAGCAAGCGGCCTGACGCGGTGCGGATCTTCATCGCGCCTCCCAGCTGGGCGGAACTGGAGCGCCGGCTCACCGAGCGGGGCACCGACAGCCCGGAAAAAATCCAAAAGCGCCTTCTGCGGGCCAAGGTGGAGTTCCAGACGGCCCACACCTACGACTATTTCGTCATCAACGACACGGTGGAAAACGCCGTGGGTGAGCTCAACGCCATTATGACGGCGGAGCACTGCAAGCCCAAGGAGCGCATGGAGATCATTGCTGGCCGCTGACGCCCGTTTCCCCAGCGCAAAGAAGAATTTTAACGCCTGAATCAGGCAGAAATGGATGTGTTTGACTATGATGCTGTATCCCGCTATGAACAAGCTGACCTCTTACGTGCCTAATCGCTACATGCTGGTGAACGTGGTGGCCCGCCGGGCCCGTCAGATCGCCGACGCCGCCGATGCCGCCGGTGAGCCCCTGGACGAGAAGCCCGTCACCATGGCCATCAACGAGGTGGCCCAGGGCAAGCTGGACGCCTCCAGCATGAATCTGACCATCGAGGAAGACTGAGACAACCGGGAGGGCGAGGCATGGAGACCGCTGTCATCGTGAAGGTCGCGGTCAGCGCCGCGCCCTATTCCATTGATAAGCCCTATGACTATCTGGTGCCTCAGGAGTGGCTGGACACCGCCTTTCCCGGCGCACGGGTCACCGTGCCCTTCGGCCGGGGAAACCGCACCAGCGAGGGACTCATCTTAGCCCGGGCGGAGGGGGAGAAGGCCCCGGGCCTCAAGCCATTGTCCGCGGTTCTGGACCCCCAGCCGGTGCTGGACGGCGACGGCATCGCCTTGGCCCTGTGGCTGCGGGGCCGGTACTTCTGCACCATGTTCGAGGCGGCGCGGACGCTGCTGCCGGCGGGCCTTTGGTTCCGCATCCGGGAGATTTGGCGGTTGACGCAGCCGGCAAGCCCCTCAGACCACCACGCGCCGGGAGCCGCGGCGGCCATTGCCGCCCTGGAGGCCGCCGGAGGACAGGCGGAGCTGGAGCAGCTGGAAGAATCCTGCGGCAGCGGCGTGGGCGCCGTGCTGCGGGAGCTGGAAAAAGAGGGCGTGGTCACCCATGAGACCGCCGCCCACCGGAAGGCGGCGGACCGGAAGCGCTACGTGGCGGAATTGGCCGTGGACGCCCAGGAGGCTCTGGACGATCAGGCCCTCCGCCGGGCGCCCATGCGCCGGGCGGTGGTGGAGTTTCTCGCCGCCTCCGGACGCAGCGCCGCCGTGGATGTGTGCTATTTCACCGGCGCCTCCATGCCCACCCTCCGGGCCATGGCCCGGTCGGGCCTTGTGACGCTGACGGCGGAGGAGGAACTGCGGGTGCCTACGGAGACCGTGGCGCCGGAGCCTCCCGCCGTGCTGACGGCGGAGCAGGCGCGGGCCTTTTCCGCCATCCGGTCCCTGTGGGATACCGGGAAGCCGGAGGCGGTGCTTCTGCAGGGCGTCACCGGCAGCGGCAAGACCCAGGTGTACCTGGCGCTGGTGGCCGAGGCCCTGAAAAGGGGCAGGACCGCCATGGTGCTGGTGCCGGAGATTGTGCTGACCCCCCAGATGATGCGCCGGTTCTCCGCCCGGTTCGGCGGCGACGTGGCCATGGTCCACAGCGGTCTGCGGATCACGGAGCGGTACGACCAGTGGAAGCGCATCCGCCGGGGAGAGGTCAAGGTGGTGCTGGGCACCCGCTCGGCGGTGTTCGCACCTTTGAAAAACATCGGATTGATCGTCCTGGACGAGGAGCAGGAGGGGGGCTACCAGTCGGAAAACGCCCCCCGCTACCACGCCCGGGACGTGGCCAAATACCTCTGCGGCCGGGACGGCGCCGTGCTGGTGCTGGGCTCCGCCACCCCGTCGGTGGAGACTGCCTGGGCCGCGGAGCAGGGAACCTATCACCGCGTTGAGCTGACGGAGCGGTACAACTGCCGTCCCCTGCCGGAGGTGGTCATCGCCGATCTGCGGCAGGAGATCCGGGATGGCAACAGCGGCGCCATCGGGTTCGTCCTGCGGCGGGAGCTGGAGGCCAACCTGGAGCGGGGCGAGCAGAGTATTTTGTTCCTCAACCGCCGGGGCAGCAGCCGTATGCTCCTATGCGGGGAGTGCGGGCAGGCGCCCCAGTGTCCCCGGTGCAGCGTGGCCCTGACATATCACTCCGCCAACAGGCGGCTCATGTGCCACCACTGCGGCCACTCCCAGGCCGCGCCGGAGCGGTGCCCTGTGTGCGGGGGCCTTCTCAAGCAGGTGGGCGCGGGCACCCAGCGGGTGGAGGAGGAGCTGCGGGGTTTGTTCCCTGGGACGGAGATCCTGCGGCTGGACGCGGACACCGCCGCCTCCGCCGGGCACGAGCCCATTTTAAAGCGCTTTCGGGAGGAGCGGGTCCCCATCCTGTTGGGCACCCAGATGGTGGCCAAGGGCCTGGACTTTCCCGGCGTGACGTTGGTGGGGGTGGTGGCGGCGGACCTTTCCCTGTATGTGGACAACTACCGCGCCGCCGAGCGGACCTTCAGCCTGCTGACCCAGGTGGTTGGCCGGGCGGGCCGGGGCCAACGGGCGGGCCGGGCGGTGATTCAGACTTACAACCCGGAAAACGACGTGATCCGCTGCGCCGCCCGGCAGGACTACGGCGGCTTTTACGAAAGTGAGATCCGGATGCGGCGGCTGCGCCGCTGCCCGCCCTTTGCGGATATCTTCACTTTCACCGTCTCCGGCATGGAGGAGGGCGGCGTACTGCGGGCGGCGGTCCGAGTGCGGCAGGCCCTGGACGGATTGTGCGCCGCGGCGGACATGACGGAGCCGGAGGCTTTGGGTCCCGCACCGGCGGCGGTGGTGAAGCTCAACAACCGCTACCGCTATCACTGCCTGCTGATCTGTCGGAACGACGGCGCCGCCCGGACCCATATCCGGGCCCTGCTGCGGGATTTCGCGGCGGACCGGGCCAATCGGGGCATTCATTTGTTTGTGGACTGCAACAGCATGGAATCATAGATGCGGAGGGACGCTCCAGGCGTCCCGGGGCCCCAAGCGGCCCAAGGATCAAGGGAGGTTTCTGACATGGCATTGCGGAAAATCGTGGAAGTGGGCGACGAGTGCCTGAACAAGGTCTGCCGCCCGGTGACGGAATTCAATCCCCGGCTGCACGCGCTGATCGACGATCTCATTGAGACGCTGTCCGACGCCAACGGCGCCGGCCTGGCGGCGCCCCAGGTGGGGGTGCTGCGGCGGGTTTGCATTGTGCTGGACGAGGACTCCGGGGAGTATATCGAGCTGGTGAACCCCAAGATCACCGTGGCCTGCGGGGAGCAGACCGGCCTGGAGGGCTGCCTCAGCGTGCCCGGCAAGTGGGGCATCGTCACCCGGCCCAACGCCGTCCGGGTCAAGGCCCAGGACCGCTACGGCCGGGAGTTCGAGGTGGAGGGCAAGGGCCTGACCGCCCGGGCCTTCTGCCATGAGATCGAGCATCTGGACGGCCACCTGTACACCGAGCACATCGACCACTTCCTCTCCGACGAGGAGCTGCGGGCGTATCTGGAAGCCGAGGAAAAGGGGGAGTAAGCCCATGCGGATTTTGTTCATGGGCACGCCGGAGTTCGCCGTGGCCTCCCTGCGCCGCCTGGTGGAGGAGGGGCACACCATCTGCGGCGTGCTGACCCAGCCGGACAAACCCCGGAACCGGGGCCATAAGGTGACCTTCTCTCCTGTGAAGGAATACGCCTTGTCACAGTCTCTGCCCGTATATCAGCCCACCACCCTGCGGGACGAGGCCGCCCTGGAGCTGGTGCGGGGCCTCGCCCCGGAGCTGACGGTGGTGGCGGCCTACGGCAAGCTGCTGCCGGAGGAGATTTTGGCCGTGCCGCCTCTGGGGTCCATCAACGTCCACTCGTCCCTGCTGCCCAAGTACCGGGGCGCGGCCCCCATCAACTGGGCCATATTGAACGGGGAGAAAACCACTGGAGTCTCCATCATGTACATGGCCAAGGCCCTGGACGCCGGAGACGTGATTTTGCAAAAGTCCACTTCCATCGGTCCCCAGGAGGACGCCCCGGCCCTGACGGAGCGCCTTGCGGAGCTGGGGGCGGAGGCCCTCAGCGAGACCGTGGCGGCTCTGGCGGCGGGCACTGCGACCCGGACGCCCCAAAACGAGGCGGAGATGACCTACGCCCCCATGTTGGGCCGGGAGCTGTCCGCCATGGACTTCACCCGCTCCGCCGCCGCTTTGGACTGTCAGGTGCGGGGACTGATTCCGTGGCCCTGCGCCCAGGCGGAGATCGCCGGCACCACCTTCAAGGTCTACCGCACCGCCCCGGGCAACCCCACGGACAAGGCCCCGGGCACCCTGCTCAGCGCCGGAAAGCGGGGCATCGAGGTGGCCTGCGGCGACGGGCAGAGTCTCTATCTTACGGAGATCCAGGCCCAGGGCGGCAAGCGCATGGCCGCCGGGGCGTATCTCCTGGGCCACCCCCTGGAGGTGTGAGGGCCGTCTTTCATAAAACGACGGCTTTTTTCCTAAAATAGTGGTATTCCAGAGGTGACCATGTCCGGCGGATTCCAGGCCGCCGGGGAAATCTTCCAAACTGCGAGGTTTTTTCATGCCCTATTCTTACGGCTATTACAGCTACGGCGAATTTCTCGCCAACAACATCTATTTCCTGCTGCTGATCCCGGTGCTGATCCTGTCCGTCTGGGCCCAGGTTCAGGTGTCCGGCAACTTCCGCCGGTACAGTCAGGTGATGAACCGGCGCCGTCTCACCGGCGCCCAGGCGGCGGAGGCGGTGCTGCGGGCCAACGGCGTCACCGGGGTGCCCGTCCGGTCCTGCCGGGGACATCTCAGCGACCACTACGACCCCCGGGACAACACCATCTACCTGTCCCAGGATGTCTACGGCGCTGCCACGGTAGCGGCGGTGGGCGTGGCGGCCCACGAGGCGGGCCACGCGGTGCAGTACGCCGTGGGCTACGGCCCGGTGCGGCTGCGGACGGCCATCATCCCCGTGACCCAGCTGGGGTCCCGGTTCTCCTTCCTCCTGCTGTTCATCGGACTTTTCATGTACAGTCAGTCCCTGTTTCTTGCGGGCATCATCCTCTTCGGCCTGACCACCTTCTTCCAGCTGGTGACGCTGCCGGTGGAGTTCAACGCCTCCCGCCGGGCCCTGGAGACCATTGAGGGCACCGGCATGCTGGATGGGGACGAGTACTACGGCGCCCGGAAGGTGCTGCGGGCGGCGGCGCTGACGTATGTTGCCGCGCTGCTGATGAGCCTGCTGCAGCTGCTGCGGTTCGTGTTGATCTTCCTGAGCCGGGGCGGCAGGAACGGCGGAGACGGAGGGCGCCGATGAGCGCCCGGGGAACCGCCCTGGAGGTGCTGCGCCGCTGCCGGACCAACCACGCCTGGGCCGACGCGGCCCTGGGCCCGGCCCTGCGGCGGGCGGGCCTCACCGGCGCCGACGCGGCCCTTTGCAGCCGCCTGGTCTACGGGGTGCTGCAAAACCAGGCCCTGCTGGACTTTTACCTGGAGGCCTTCTGCTCCCAGAAGCCGGAGCATCTCCAGCCGCCTCTCCAGGACATCCTGCGCCTGGGCCTCTATCAGATCCTGTTTCTGGATAAAATCCCCGTCAGCGCCGCAGTCAACGAGTCCGTGGAGCTGGCCAAACTCTCCGGCCGGGGCGCCGCCGCCGGACTGGTCAACGCCGTGCTGCGGCGGGCGGGCCGGGAGCAGGACGCCCTGCCGCCCATCCCCCGGAAGGACCCGGTGCGCTATCTCTCCATCCGGTACAGCCACCCCAGGTGGCTGGTGAAGCGGCTGGTGGGGCTGCTGGGAACGGAGGACGCGGAGTCCTTCCTTGCCGCCGACAACACCCCCGCCCCTTTGACCATTCAGGTCAATCCCCTGCAAACCACGGCGGAAGACCTGACGGCGGACCTTGCCGCCCAGGGCGTCACGGCCAAGGCCCACGCCTGGGTGCCGGGCTGCCTGGAGCTGACCGGCGCCGGGGACCTGACGGCGCTGGAGCCCTTTCAGCGGGGCGCCTTCCTGGTCCAGGACGGCGCCGCGGCACTGGTGGCCCGGGCGGCGGACGTGAAGCCGGGAGATCGGGTGCTGGACGTGTGCGCCGCCCCCGGCGGCAAGTCCTTCTCCGCCGCCTTCGCCATGGGGGATCAGGGCGCCATCGTCTCCTGCGACCTCCACGAAAACAAATTGAAGCGCATCCGGGAGGGTGCGGCGCGGCTGGGTCTTGCCTGCGTGGAGACCATGGCCGCCGACGGACGGACCTTCCGGCCGGAGTGGGAGGGAGCCTTTGATACCGTGTTGGTGGACGCCCCCTGCTCGGGCCTGGGCATCATCCGGAAAAAGCCCGACGCCCGGTATAAAACCCCGGAGACGCTGTTTACACTTCCTGTAATTCAGGACGCCATTCTCCGCAATGCCGCCCGGTACGTCCGGCCCGGCGGTACCTTGGTCTACTCCACCTGCACCATCTTGCCGGAGGAGAATCAGCAGGTGACGGAGGCCTTCCTGGCGGAGAC
This sequence comes from uncultured Oscillospiraceae bacterium, assembly GCA_958426425.1. GTDB lineage: Bacteria > Bacillota > Clostridia > Oscillospirales > Oscillospiraceae > Oscillibacter. The sequence continues at coordinate 6,902 of CATZYY010000033.1, read as the reverse complement.
GCCGGACTTTCAACGGACACCCTTTGACCTGCCGGACCCGGTGGGGCGGACGGAGGGGGAGATCACCCTCTGGCCCCATCGCCACGGCACCGATGGGTTTTACATCTGCCGCATGACGCGGCGCGCTGGAGAGGCGTTTTGACTATGACCGATTTGAAATCCATGACGGCCGTGGAGGTGGCGGAGACCCTCCAGGCCATGGGGGAGCCCGCCTTCCGGGGCAAGCAGGTATTCACCTGGCTTCACCGGGGGGCCCGCTCCTACGACGACATGACCAATCTGCCCAAGGCCCTGCGGGAGAAGCTGACGGCGGCGTATCCCTTCACCGTGCCGGAGGTGGAGCGCAGGCAGGTCTCCGCCAAGGACGGCACCATCAAATACCTGTGGCGGCTGGGGGACGGCAACTGCATTGAGACCGTCCTCATGCGCTACCACCACGGCAACACCGTGTGCATCTCCTCCCAGGTGGGCTGCCGCATGGGCTGCGCCTTCTGCGCCTCCACCATCGCCGGCAAGGTCCGGGACCTGACGCCGGCGGAGATGCTGGACCAGGTGCTGTTCACCCAGATCGACTCCGGGGCCGAGATCAGCAACATCGTCCTCATGGGCATCGGAGAGCCTCTGGACAACTTCGAGAACGTACTGCGGTTTTTGGAGCTGGTGAACCACCCGGACAGCCTGAATATCGGTATGCGGCACATTTCCCTCTCCACCTGCGGACTGGTGCCGGGCATCCGGCGCCTTTCGGAGCTGGGACTGCAGCTGACGTTGTCCGTCTCCCTCCACGCCCCGGACAGCGAGACCCGCTCCAGAATCATGCCGGTGAACCGGGCCTACGACGTGGAGGAGCTGTTCGCCGCCTGCCATGACTATTTCCGCAGGACCGGCCGCCGGATCTCCTTTGAATACGCCATGATCGACGGCGTCAACGACCACGACTGGCAGGCGGACCTGATTGTGAAAAAGCTCCGGGGTATGCCGGGGCATGTGAATTTGATCCCCCTCAACGAGGTGGCGGAGAGCCCCTTCAAGCCTTCCCGCCGGGTGGCCGCCTTCCAGAAGCGGCTGGAGAGTCAGGGCGTCACCGCCACCGTGCGGCGGAGCCTGGGGGGAGACATCGACGCCTCCTGCGGACAGCTGCGCAGGAAGGCCATGCTGGAAGAAGCCAAGAAAGGGGAGTGTTCCCAATGAGCCTGATGCAAGTATGGGGCCTGACCGACACGGGTCTTGTCCGAAAGGAGAACCAGGACGCCTACGCCGCCGACCAGATCGCCGGGCACACCGTGTGCGTGGTGTGCGACGGCATGGGCGGCGCCGCCGGCGGTCAGGAGGCGAGCCACATCGCCGTGGCCACCTTTATGGAGGCCGTACGGGCTACCCTGCGCCCGGATATGACGCCGGAGCAGCTGCGGGAGCTGTCGGCCTGCGCCGTGGCCCAGGCCAACCAGGCTGTGCGGCAGGCTGCCGCCGCCAACGAGGCGTGCCGCAACATGGGCACCACTCTGGTCTCCGCCGTGTCCTACGCGGGCGGCGTGGCCATCACCAACGTGGGCGACAGCCGGGCCTATCACATTACGCCGGAGGGCATTACCCGTGTCACCAAGGATCACTCCCTGGTGGAGAGCATGGTGGACCGGGGCGACATCACCGAGGAGGAGGCCCGCCGCCATCCCAACCGCAACCTCATCACCCGGGCCCTGGGCCCGGACATCTCCGCCGAGTGCGATGGGTACATATGTCCCATGGCACCGGGGGACTACCTGCTGCTGTGCACCGACGGACTGGTGGACACGGTGACGGACCAGGAGATGCTCTTCGAGGTCATCCACGGCGAGGGCCCCGACTCCTGCCTGGACCGGCTGCTGGCCATCTCCAAGAGCCGCGGCGCGTCGGACAACGTCACCGCCGTGCTGATGCTCATGCGGAAACAGTAAGGGGGGGCACACCATGGACCAGTATATTGGAAAAATGCTGGACAACCGCTATGAGATCCTGGAGCGCATCGGCACCGGGGGCATGGCGGTGGTCTACAAGGCCAAGTGCCACCGGCTCAACCGCCTGGTGGCGGTGAAGATCCTCAAGAGCGACCTTGCCCAGGACGAGGACTTCCGCCGCCGCTTCAACGCCGAGTCCCAGGCCGTGGCCCAGCTGTCCCACCCCAACATCGTCTCTGTGTACGATGTGTCCCGGGGCGGGGACACCGAGTATATCGTCATGGAGCTCATCGACGGCATCACCCTCAAGCAGTACATGGAGAAGCGGGGCCGCCTCAACTGGCGGGAATCCCTGCACTTCATCACCCAGATCATGCGGGGCCTGAGCCACGCCCACAGCCGGGGCATCGTCCACCGGGACATCAAGCCCCAGAACATCATGGTCCTGCGGGACGGCAGCGTGAAGGTGGCTGACTTCGGCATCGCGTGCCTGGAAAACGCCGCCCAGACCCTGACCCAGGAGGCCCTGGGCTCCGTCCACTACATCTCCCCGGAACAGGCCCGGGGGGACCGCACCGACGCCCGCAGCGACATCTACTCCGCCGGCGTGGTGCTCTACGAGATGTTGACCGGGCGCCTGCCCTTCGAGGGGGACAGTGCCGTGTCCGTTGCCATCCAGCACCTGAGCTCCGTGCCCCTGGCCCCCCGGGAGATCGACCCGGAGATCCCGGAGCCTCTGGAGCTGATCTGCATGAAGGCCATGGCCCCGGACCTGGAGCGGCGCTACCCCTCCGCCGAGGCCATGATCGCCGACCTGGAGGCCTTCCGGAAAAACCCCGGCGTGGATCTGGACTTTGAGCTCAGCGACCTGCGGCCGGAGGAGAACGACGAGCCCACCATGCTGCTGCGGACCGCCAATTCCCACCGGACCCAGCCCGCGGACCGGGACCGCCGCCACGAGGAGGACCGCCGGGACCGGAGCAGTGACCGACGGGACCGTTACGAGCGGGACCGCCGCTATGAGGAGCGGCCCCGGCGCCGGGCCTCCGGCGGGCGGATTGCCCTGATCGGTGTGGGTGCCGTGGCCGCCGTGGCGGTGGTGTTCTTCCTGTTCCGGGCCATCTTCAGCTCCTTCCTACCCGCCGGCACCGGGGACTACTATGTGGTGCCCAGCGTGGAGGGCTACACCGTGGAGGAGGCCCGGGCCCTGGACGTGGTGGCCGACGGCACCTTCAAGATCGTGGAGCGGGGCAGCGAAGTCAGCGACGCCCAGCCCGGCGTCATCATCCGGCAGAGCCCGGAGGAAAACGAGCAGAAGAAGGGGGAGACCCCCATCACCATCGAGGTCTGGACCAGCGCCGGGGAGGACGTGGGCAAGATGATCGACGTCACCGACTTGACCTACGCCGAGGCCAAGGTGGCGCTGCGGGACCTGATCGAGCAGTATGACCTGGAGCTTGCCATGCCCGAGGAGGAGCCCAGCGAGGATGTGCCCGAGGGCAAGATCATCTCCACCGACCCGGCGGAGGGGGAGACCCTCCATGAGGGCGACACCATCAAGATCGTGGTCAGCAGCGGCCCGCCTCTGGTGAGCGTCATCAGCTTCGTGGAGCAGGATCTGGACTGGGCCCTGGCCCAGCTGGACACCCTGGGCCTGACCCAGGGCACCATCAAGGAGGAGCCCAGCGACACCGTGCCCGCCGGCAAGATCATCTCTGTGGACCCCTCCGATGCCGAGCTGCCCAAGGGCACCGCCATCAACTTCGTGGTCAGCACAGGGCCTGACGGTTCCGGCGGCTCCGGCGGTTCAGGGGAGATCGGCACCGACATGCTGACCTTTGCCCTGCCGGCCACCTCCGGCACCGCCTACCTGCAAATCGTCATCAACAATCAGCCCTTTGTGGAGGGTGAGATCAACTACGCCGACTGGAACGGCACCTATATGATCGAGGTCACCGGTACCGGCACCGCCGACGCGGAGATCTATATCGACGGGAATTACTACATGACATTGCCCCTGGAGTTCACCAATGACTGAGGGGCGGGTCATTAAGGCCCTCAGCGGCTTCTACTACGTGGACACCGGCGGTGAGGTGCTCACCTGCCGGGCCCGTGGGAAGTTCCGCAAGGAGGGCGTCAGCCCCCTGGTGGGAGACCGGGTCACCGTCCGGGAGCTGGGCGGCGGCGAGGGCTTTCTGGAGACCATCCAGCCCCGCCGCAGCGCCTTTGCCCGGCCCGCCGTGGCCAACATCGACCAGCTGGTGGTCATCGCCTCCGGCGCCATCCCCCGGACCGACCCCTTCCTCATCGACCGGGTGGCGGCCATCGCCGCGTTGAAGGGGTGCGGCGTGGTGGTGGTGCTGAACAAGTGCGACCTGGACAGCGCCGACGAACTCTATGCCATCTACGCCGCCTCCGGCTTCCCCACGGTCCGCGTCAGCGCCGAGACCGGGGCGGGTATGGAGGAGCTGGTGCCCCTGATTGCCGGCAAGTTTTCTGCCTTTACAGGCAACTCCGGCGTAGGGAAGTCCAGTATTTTGAACGCCCTGGAGCCGGAGTTCCACCTGCAGGTGGGGGATGTCAGTCAGGCCCTGGGCCGGGGACGCCACACCACCCGGCACGTGGAGCTGTTCCGGCTCAAGTGCGGGGCGGAGGTGGTGGACTCTCCGGGCTTTTCCTCCTTCGAGACGGAGGAGCTGAACCTGGAGCTGAAGGAGCACCTGCCGGAGACCTTTGTGGAGTTCCGGCCCTACCTGGACCAGTGCCGGTTCACCGGATGCAGCCACACCAAGGAGGCGGGCTGCGCCGTGCTGGAGGCATTGGCCCAGGGGAAGATCCAGAAAAGCCGCCATCTGAGCTACCTGCGGCTGTATGAGGAGCTCAAGCCCCTCCAGCCGTGGCAGGAGCGAAAAAAATAGCGCCCGACCCCTTGGTGGGTGGGACACCATGGCCCCGGAAGGGGGGACCGCCTGAGGCGGCCCTCTCCTCCGGGGCTGATTGTTTTTGGCGGTGTTCACTTTTGGCCCTGCCCCAGGGCAGGCCGTAGTGGAGCCGCAGGATTTTGACGCTCCGGGTCAGCAGCAAAATGGCGGGCAGCTGCCCCAGGAAGATGCCCCACCGGCCCGGCACCCACTTCAGAAAGAAGGGCAGTACAAAGGCGCAGGCCCCCAGGTCCGGCGCCATCAGGTTCCGGAACCGGTCGCCCTCCCTGACGCCGCAGCACCAATTCAGCCGCCACAGCCACGCCGCGGCCCCAGTTCCACCACCAGCAGCCACCACATGGGCACCGGCGGCACCGCGTCCAGCCGGCACTTGCCCCCGGAAGGGGGGAAGTACCTCGGTGCAAAGGCAAAAAAAGAGGAGGCGCGTTTCGCGCCTCCTCTTAGAGTAATGCGGTTGAATTAGGCCTTGCCGTCGCAGCCCAGAACGTTGATCAGCTTGTGGGTGACCAGCTCCTTGATGGCGGCGCGGGCGGGCTTGAGGTACTCGCGGGGATCGAACTTGTCGGGATGCTCCACCATGAACTGCCGGATGGTGCCGGTCATGGCCAGACGCAGGTCGGAGTCAATGTTGATCTTGCACACGGCGCTCTTGGCGGCCTTGCGCAGCTGCTCCTCGGGGATGCCCACGGCGTCGGGCATCTTGCCGCCGTTCTCGTTGACCATCTTCACGAAGTTCTGAGGCACGGAGGAAGAGCCGTGGAGCACGATGGGGAAGCCAGGCAGACGCTTCACGACCTCGTCCAGAATGTCGAAGCGCAGGGGAGGGGGAACCAGCTCGCCCTTCTCATTGCGGGTGCACTGAGCGGCGGTGAACTTGTAGGCGCCGTGGCTGGTGCCGATGGCGATGGCCAGAGAGTCGCAGCCGGTCTTGGCAACGAACTCCTCCACCTCCTCGGGGTGGGTGTAGTGAGAGTCCTCGGCGCTGACCTTCACATCGTCCTCGATGCCGGCCAGAGCGCCCAGCTCGGCCTCCACCACCACGCCGTGGTCGTGGGCGTACTCAACCACCTTCTTGGTGATCTCAATGTTCTCGGCAAAGGGCTTGGAAGAGGCGTCGATCATGACGGAGGTGAAGCCGCCGTCGATGCAGCTCTTGCAGGTCTCGAAGTCCGGACCGTGGTCCAGATGCAGCACGATGGGGATGTTGGGGCACTCAATGACAGCGGCCTCCACCAGCTTCACAAGATACGTGTGGTTGGCATAGGCACGGGCACCCTTGGACACCTGCAGGATCAACGGAGCATTGACGTCCCGAGCAGCCTCGGTGATGCCCTGCACGATCTCCATGTTGTTGACGTTGAAGGCGCCGATGGCATAGCCGCCGTCATAGGCCTTCTTGAACATTTCCTTGGAAGTAACCAGTGGCATATGATCATCTCCTGTTTCATTTGTCCCGTCCCGCCGCCGCCGGCTGATGTTTCAGAGGCTCATTGTAAAATCCGGCGGTTCAACTGGACGAAAACGATTTTCTCCTTAAATAATATCACATAAAAAATAAATTGCAAGTATTTACAATTCTTTTTTTCAATGCTATGATAGGATAAACGTTTATTAGAGGAGGATTTCCCATGAGTGAACTGAAAGGCGCCTGCATCTTCGGCCAGTCCGGAGGCCCCACCTCCGTCATCAACGCCAGTGCCTACGGCGTCATCTCCACTGCCCTGAATAACCCCAACATCACCGCTGTCTACGGTGCCGAGCACGGCATCAAGGGCGTGCTGAACGATCGCCTGTTCGACATGAGCAAGGAGGATCCCAAGGAGCTGGAGCTGCTGAAGTACACGCCCTCCTCCGCTCTGGGTTCCTGCCGCTACAAGATGGCCGACCCCGACGTGGACGACACCGACTACAAGCGCATTCTGGAGATCTTCCAGAAGTACGACGTGCGCTACTTCTTCTACAACGGCGGCAACGACTCCATGGACACCTGCAACAAGATCAGCAAGTACATGCAGAAGGTGGGCTA
>CATZYY010000032.1 GCA_958426425.1 uncultured Oscillospiraceae bacterium | reverse complement strand
GGCCCCCAGAAGGGAGACCTGCCCGCGACGATCTCCGCGGAGGAGCAGCAGGCCCAGACGGTGGCTGCTATCGAGACGTTTTTGGCGGAACAGGCGGGGGGGTCCGCGCCCGCTGCTTGAAATTGCCTGTGAAATCACCACGAAAGCGAAACCGTGTCGTTCTCTTTCCGCCCCGAATCCGCTATGATCTCCTCAGCGGCTGCAAAGAAATTCAACATACAGAGGAGATTCGACCATGAATACGGATAAGATCTACGCGGAAGCCATTGCCAACGAGTATGCCCCCAAAGACACCTCCAAGGTGGTGGCCCTGAAAAAGTTGGACTGGAAGGCCAGGAGCAAAGCCACCATTTTTGCTTACGGCTTCGGCATTGGGATGACACTGGTTCTGGGCATTGGGATGTGCCTTTCCATGCAGGTGATTGGAGACGGCGGCATCCTGATGACCGGCGCCGGCATTCTCCTGGGCATTTTGGGCATTGTGGGCGTGGGCCTCAACTACCCTATCTACAAAAGGCTCCTGCGGTCTGGAAAGGAAAAGTATGCCTTTGAGATCATGCAGCTGGCCCGGGAGATCAGCGAGGCGGCGGAGTAACCGGGGAAGGAGGGCGGCAGATGAACAAGTCCGAGAGCAAATACTTCAACACCGCCCTGCGGATGGACGAGGCCCTTCTGGCCCTGCTGGAGAGGAAGGACCTGGAGTACATCACCGTGAAGGAGCTCTGTCAGCAGGCCGGGGTGAACCGCTCCACCTTCTACCTCCACTATGAGACCATCGGCGACCTGGTCAGTGAGACGGTGGAACTGGTCAATCGGCGGTTCCTCTCCTATTTCCCTCAGAGCGAGACGGAGATCCTCAGCAGCCGGGATGAGGCGGACCTGATCCTGGTCAGCCGGGCCTATTTGCTGCCCTACCTGCGCTTCATCCGGGACAACCGGAGGGTCTACCGGGCAGCATTCCGCAATCCCGACGACATGGGGGCCTATGTCCGGTACGGGGAGCTGAAGCAGCGCGTCCTCAGCCCGCTCCTGGAGCGGTTCCGGATCCCCGCAGCATACCGCCCCTACTACATCGCCTACTATGTGGAGGGCATCATTGCCGTGGTCAAGGAGTGGCTGTGGCAGGACTGCGCCGACGAGGTGGAGATGATCGCCGATATCATCGAGACCTGCGTGCATCCGGGGAGCGGCCGTGGGGCGTGACGGCAGGGCCGGGCAATTCCTGCGGACCTGGCGGGAGGATGAGACCTGCAAGGCCCTGATGAGCGTCGCGCTGCTGCTGGTGCTGGACCTGGCCCTGATCGTGCCCATCACCATGATGGCCGTGCTGGAGAAGTCGGTCTCCATGGGACTGATCCCGGCCATCGCCATGGCGGCCTACACCACCTGGAAGATCATTATGGCCTCCATCCGCCTCTCTCGGCAGTGCCGCCGCCCCAGCGGCAGCATTCTGGTGTGGGAGCTGCGGACCGTCAACTTCATCGACGCCCTGGTTTCCATCCTGACCTTGCAGAACACTCTCATCATGGTGAATGGAACGGAGCAGGGAACCGATCACATGCTCCCGGTGTCCGCTGCCTCCAGCGCCGTGATCTACGCCGTCATCGTGGGCATCACCCTCCGGATGCTCTGGGTGGGCATAAGGCGGGAGAGACGGTAGTGCCTGCGGGAAACCTGCCTGTCAGGCGACAAGTATGACATCCGCCGGTCCATTGACAGGCCCGCCTGCGGGACGGTATGATGGGAATATCAGGACTGGAGGCGAAGGAGGGGCACGGAATGCTTTTCAGGAAAAAGCGTGAGACACGCACCTACGACCGGGAGACTCAGGCGCCCGTGATCCGTGCCAGCATCTGCACCGGGGAGAAGGTGGCGGGCTTTCGTAACCTCCGCACCGGGAGATTCACCGAGATTATGCCGCTCCGCACCCCCGGGGATCTGGAGGAGTTCCGCCGCCTCTACGGCATCGGAAAGGGCGAGATCACCACGCAATACTGAAAGCGGAGTGTCCGATTTTCGGACACTCCGCTTTCTCATAGTTCCCTTTGCAGATATACCATATCCACCAGCTGTACCCCGTTCTCGTAGATAGGGTGGTCGTAGTGGTCAATGAAAAAATTCCTGACCAGATGGTGCCTGCGAAAGCCGCAGGCTTCATAAAACGGGATGGTGGAAGGACTGTCGCCGGTGCCGACTTGCAGCGTTGCATACCGGCCTGCATAGGTCCGGATGAGAAACTCCACCAGGGCTTTTCCGTAGCCCCTGCCCTGAGAGGCAGGCTCCACGGCGATGTTCTTCAGCTCCAGGATGCCGTCTCCCTCGTCCGTCACCACGCATTCGGCCCTGATGCCGTCATCCTCCAGCACATACATGGTCCCCCGCTCCAGATAGCGGTCAATCATGTCCTCCTGCTCGTCGGCCAGCAGCAGTAGATCGAGATATCTCTTTTTATCCGTCTCCACTTTTCTGATTTCCATAGGCACACCTTATTGTTTCAGAAGCCGCTTCAGCGCGGCGGTGTTCAGTAAATTCACGATTGTGAAGCCGTGGGTGGTGCTGCTTACTGCGCGGATGATGCAGCACAGGTGCTTCCGTTCCCGATTATCTTCTGTCAGATCGAGAAATCGCTCACTCAAGAGGCCTCCTCAAAAAAAGCGCAGATCAACGCAGCCAGTTCTTCTGCCCGGGAATAGATCAACGGATGGCCGCCTGTCTCAAAAATACGGCAGGTGATCTGGGGAGCGGCTGCCGTCCAGTTTTTGCTTTCCTCAATACAGTGGCCGGAGAGCATCTCGTCCTCACGGCTGACTGTAACGAGCATCGGACATGGAATCTCTTCTATGGGTTTAGGAAACAGCGGCCCAGGACGGTGCGCCAAACGAACCAGCGCTTCCGTGTCCAGATCTACGACCTGTTCCCAATCCTCTCCCTGACACCACCGATAAAACTCCCGGGCAGACGGGTCCGCTTTGGCTCTGCAGCGTTCTTCTGCAACAGATCGGGCAAACCCGCTTGGCAGCGTACTGCCGTCAAAGCTGTCAGCCACAATTTTCCCGAATAGTTCCGGCGTCTGAAACCCGGCGTGGATGGCGGCGTAGGCCCCACCGCTGGTCCCCACCAGATTGGCCCTGCCGTATCCCAAGCGGCGGCACAGCTCCACCACCTGCCTCCCTTGGTCGGCCCATATATCAGGAGGAAAAGCAGACAGGCGTTCTGACTGTCCATTCCCCAAGAAATCCATCAGGACGATCTTGCCGTGAGATTGATACAGGGGCAGAAGCGGCTCAAACATGCGGGAAGAGGCCGTGTTTCCGTGGAGAAAAATCCAGGGCGTTCCTTCACCATATTCCTGATAATAGATCTGCATTCCTTGATAAGTAAAGTAAGACATGATAAGCCCTCCAAACTCTGCTTCACACTTTTGTTTTACGGCAGGGCTTCATTTCCCTGCCATTCAGAACGGCTTTCTCATGCTCCCACGTCCTTTCCCTACGGCTTTATGGTATCAAACAATGTGAAAAAGCGCAACGGAAACAGAAACATGACAGACAGCTGTCGTGTTCCTGTGGTATAATGGACAAAAACAAGAAGGGCGGTGCATCCCATGAAGATGGAGCGGCTTATCGGAATCCTGTCCATCCTGCTCCAGCGGGAGAAGGTCACCGCCCCGGAGCTGGCGGAGCAGTTCGAGGTGTCCCGGCGGACCATCCAGCGGGACATGGAGTCGTTGTGCCGGGCGGGCATTCCCATCGCCACCGCCCAGGGTGCGGGAGGCGGCATCTCCATCATGGAGGGCTACCGGGTGGACCGGACGGTGCTCACCGCTCCGGAGATGCAGGCCATTCTGGCGGGGCTCCGGAGCCTGGACAGCGTCAGCGGCACCCGGCGCTATACCCAGCTGATGGAAAAGCTGTCCGCCGGGACGGGTGGGCTGGTGAGCGGCGGCGCTCACATGCTCATCGACCTCTCCTCCTGGTACAAGACCAGCCTGCCGCCGAAAATTGAGCTGATACAGGGGGCCATCCAGCAGCACCGCACCATCCGCTTTGCCTACTTCTCCCCCAAGGGGGAGTCGGTGCGTACCGTGGAGCCCTACTACCTGGTATTCCACTGGTCCACCTGGTATGTGTGGGGCTGGTGCCGCAGCCGTAAGGACTTCCGCCTGTTCAAACTGAACCGCATGACGGACCTGGCCGCCGGGGAGCCCTTTGAAGCAAGACCCGCACCTCTGCCCGACCTGGAGCCGGAGCGGATCTTTCCGATCAAGTATCAGGTCACCGTCCTCTTTGATCCCGTCTGCCGCTGGCGGCTGGTGGAGGAATACGGCGTGGACTGCTTCACCGTGGAGCCGGACGGCCGGCTGCGCTTTAACGGCGGCTTTCCCGACTTGGGCAGCGTCCTCAGCTGGGTGCTGACCTTCGGGGACAAGGCGGAGCTGCTGGAGCCGCAGGAGCTGCGGGAGCGGCTGGGGGAACTGACGAAAACGTTGGCTGACCGCTACGGGAGGGATTGACATGGCGTCTCACCAGGACTTTGTGGACTATGTGGCCGAGCAGCTGCGCCAGGCGGGTGCCATCCGCAGCCGGAAGATGTTCGGAGAATACGGCCTCTACTGCGATGGCGTGTTCTTCGCCGTCATCTGCGGCGACCAGCTTTTTGTGAAGGTCACCCCGGCAGGGGAGGGGGCCTTTCCGAACCTGCCCAAAGCCCCGCCCTACGAGGGGGCCAACGACTACATCTGGGTGGAGGATGTGGACGACCGGGATACCATGACCGCCCTCACCCGCATCACCTGTCTGGCCCTTCAGGCCCAGCCGAAAAAGCGGAGGAAATGACCATGCCTTTTGACTACAAGAAGGAGTACAAGGAGTTCTATCTGCCCCCCAAAACGCCGGGCATCGTCACCGTGCCCGCCATGAATTTTCTGGCGGTGCGGGGCCAGGGCGATCCCAACGAGGAGGGCGGCGCCTACAAGCAGGCCCTGGAGCTGCTCTACGCCGTGGCCTTCACCATCAAAATGAGCAAGCTGGGACAACACCGACTGGAGGGCTACTTCGACTATGTGGTGCCGCCCCTGGAGGGCCTGTGGTGGCAGGAGGGTGTCCACGGGGTGGACTATTCCCGCAAGGCGGATTTCCGGTGGATTTCCCTCATCCGCCTGCCGGAGTTCGTGACGAAAGAGGTCTTTGATTGGGCCATCCGGGAGGCCGCGGAGAAAAAGCAGCGGGACTTCACAGCGGTGGAGTTCTTCCCCTGGGAGGAGGGGCTGTGCGTCCAGTGCATGCACATTGGCCCCTACGACAACGAGCCCGCCACCGTGGCTGCCATGAAGGCGTTCGCTGCGGAACAGGGATATGCGTCTGATTTCAGCCAGGGCCGGTTCCACCACGAGCTTTACCTGAGCGACGCCCGGCGGACCCAGCCGGAAAAACTGAAAACCGTCATCCGGCAGCCGTTGAAATGTGTGTAATTGGAGTTGGAGGCAGCTATGGATATGCAGGAACAGAGAGAAGCGCAGGTTCGCCGATGGTTTTCCATGTGGCTGGACAAGCAGGACACAGGCATTGAGGAGCTCTTTGCCCCGGATGCCGTCTACATCGAGAGTTGGGGGCCGGAGTACCACGGCAGTGGGAAGATCAAGCTGTGGTTTGACGAGTGGAACGGCCGTGGCACCGTGGAGCGGTGGGACATCCGGCAGTATTTCCAAAAGGGGGACCAGACTGTGGTGGAGTGGGCTTTCCGGTGCGCCATCACGGACGGCACCGTACAGAGCTTTGACGGCCTCTCCCTCATCCGCTGGAACCAGGCGGGCCAGATCTGCTTTTTGCAGGAATTCGGCTGCAACGAAAACCGCTATGACCCCTACGCTCAGGGGGACACCCCGGTGTTCCGGGAGGAACAGGCGCTGTGGTTCTGAGGGAGGAATCGGTATGAAAGGCTTTGCCAGAGAAGAAACCCGCTTCTCCCTCTGCGGCCTCAACTGCCGCCTCTGCTCCATGCACCTGGGCGGCTACTGTCCCGGCTGCGGCGGCGGGGCAGGCAACCAGAGCTGCGCCATTGCCAAGTGCTCTCTGGAACACGGCGGGGTCCCGTTTTGCTGGAAGTGCCCGGAGTACCCCTGTTCCCGCTACGATGGGTTCGACGACGGGGACTCCTTCGTGCCCCACCGGAACCGGCAGCAGGACATCGCCCTGGCCCGGGAGATTGGGCTGAAAGCCTACCTGGCCCGGTTGGAGGAAAAGCGAGCCATCCTGGACGCGCTTCTGGCTGACTACAACGACGGCCGCCGCAAGACGCTGTTCAACACGGCGGTCTATCTTCTGCCCCTGGAGGATCTGCGCTCTGTGATGGCCGCGCTGGACAGCCGGCCGGAACTGGCCGCACAGCCCATCAAGGAACGGGCCCTGGCCGCTGTGGAACTGCTCCAAAATGCGGCGGACCGCCTCGGCATCAGCCTGAAACTGAACAAGAAGCCGAAGAAGGAGTGAGCCTATGCCGACTTCCAGAGTGACTGTCCAATTCCCCTGCCCGGTGGAGCAGGTGTGGCAGGTGGTGACCGACCTCACAAATACCGCCTGGCGCAGCGACCTCAAAGGGGTGGAGGTGCTGGACGAAACCCACTTCGTGGAGCACACCAAAAGCGGCTACGCCACGAACTTTACCGTCACGGCCCGCCAGCCCTTCCGCCGCTGGGCCTTCACCATGGAGAACGGCAATATGTCCGGCTCCTGGGAGGGTATCTTTGAGGCGGCGGAGGGCGGCACCCGGCTCCACTGCACCGAAACCGTCACCGCCAAGCACTGGTGGATGCGCCCCTTTGTCCCCGGCTATCTGAAGCGGCAGCAGAAATTATATCTGGACGATCTGCGGAAAGAACTGCTGAAATGAGCCGTGTTACTCTGCGTTGCTTGCGGCAACGGGGCATTCCCCCTTATGATCGCGGTAACACCAGAGGAAGAGGAGTGATCCCTCATGTTAAGCGAAAATATCAAAGCCATCCGGAGATCCAAGGGCCTTTCCCAACAGGAGCTGGCTGTCAAGGTCAATGTGGTGCGGCAGACCGTCTCCAAATGGGAGCAGGGCCTGTCCGTCCCGGACTCTGACCTGCTCATCGCCCTGTCGGAGGCTCTGGAGACTCCCGTCAGCACCCTGCTGGGGGAGACGGTGGCGGAATCGGAGGCTGACCAGGTCAAGGCCCTCTCGGAAAAGCTGGAGATCATCAATTTGCAGTTTGCCCGGAGAAAGGCCATGCGGCGTGCGGCCCTCCACTGGCTGCTGATTGCGGTGTGCGTGGGTATTCTGTCCGTGGCCGCAGTCCTGGCCGTGGTGAACAGCCCTTACCTTGGCTGGGATTACAGCGCCCTGGAGACCGCCGTCATGGGGGTGACCATCCACGCCTTTGAGTGGGCCTTTGTCCGTCTTTCGCCCTTCGCCCTGATCGCGGCGCTGGTCGGCGTTTTTCTGACGAGAAAAAGAGCATAGAACATGTTTTGGGAGCGTGTGCCGCTGAACAGGAAGATCAGTACCACCGGACAAATATGAGCACGGAAAATCGGGCAGAGTCCGTTCCTTTCCGATATGCTGAATCCAGAAGGACGGTGTGACCAATGGATTGGGTAACAAGCATTCATCAGGCGATCCAGTATATCGAGAAACATCTCCGGGAGGAGCTGACCATCGGGGAAATTGCGCAGCACGTGGCCTTGTCCCCCTTCTACTTTCAGAAGGGATTTGCCATGCTGTGCGGCATGACGGTGGGCGACTACATCCGCCAGCGCCGGCTCTCCGCCGCCGGGCTGGAGGTCCTCACGACGGACCGGAAAATCATCGACATCGCGCTGGATTTCGGCTACGATTCGCCGGACAGCTTCACCAAAGCCTTTACCCGATTCCATGGCCTCACACCTGCCGCACTGCGAAAAAGCGGAGGCGCGGTCCGTTCCTTTGCTCCGCTTCGGATCAAAGTGACATTGGAAGGTGGTCAAAACATGGATTGCAAGATTATGAAAAAAGAGGCGTTCACGGTGCTCTGCCGGGCAAAGACCTTCAAGTATGAGGACGCGGTGGCCCAGGTCCCCCAGTTCTGGGCGGAGCACTTCGGCACGGGCGGCGGCAAGGTGGTGTGCGGCATGTACGGCATCAATCTGGACGAGAGCATGGGCGGAAATGAGTTTGAATATCTCATCGCCGACAACTACGATCCCGCCAAGGAGATTCCGGACGGCTTCACCACCCGTACCATCCCGGCTCATACCTGGGCGGTGTTCCCTTGTACCGGCCGGATGCCCCAGGCGCTCCAGGGGCTGAACCAGCAAATCTTCTCCCAGTGGCTGCCCACGAACCCCGACTATAAGATCGCTGCGGGTATCAATGTGGAGCTGTACAGCGACGCCAGCAAGTTTGAGAGTGGAACCCAGGATCAGGACTACTACTGTGAGATCTGGATCCCAGTGGAAAAGAAATAAATCGAGGAGGCGGCTGTCATGCCTGAGATCGTGCCAGGCGCGGAGCAGATAACAACGTTAGTGGGGAAACCCTTATATGAGATCTGGACGCAGTTATGCGCCCTGATTGACGAGAAATATGACATGGAGCGCCTGTGGGGCAGCGGCGGGAAGGCATGGACCTATGAATATAAATACCGCCGGGGCGGCAAAACCCTGTGCGCGCTCTATGCCAGAGAAAACTGCATCGGGTTTATGGTTATCTTGGGCAAGGATGAGCGCTTGAAATTTGAGAACGACAGGGAGTATTATGCTCCGGAAGTGCAAACCATTTATGATGAAACACCAACTTACCACGATGGGAAATGGTTGATGTTTGAGCCGGTGGATACCTCATTGTTTGAGGATTTCATCCGTCTGCTGGCCATCAAACGGAAACCGAACCGGAAATAATGGCAGGCCCTCGGCTTTGTGCCGAGGGCCTGCTTCATTCTTATTTTATCCAGTAGATAACGGCGTCCCGCAGGAAACGGGCGCAGCCGGACAGGCGTTTGTCGTAGTAGGCGGTGAACCGCTCGTCCATCACATAGAGCTCCGCAATCCCCCGGTGTCTGGCCGGGTCGTATCGGTTCCCAGTGATGGTGAGCCACCGGCGATGGAGGGCGGTGATTTCCTTGCCCTCCTCACTCTTCGGGGGCAGTCCGGCTTGGACGGCTGCCTCCAGCCGCTCCTGGATCTTCCGGCCCAGGTCCGTCCACTCCCGGTACTGTTCCTGGGTCAGGTTCATCACCGCGGCGGTGGCCTCGTCCACCTCTTGGTCGCCGTACTTGGCGCGGATCTCTGCTCCGTAAACTTCCTCATTATGGGCTACAGCCCGCTGCTTGAACGCCTCAAATTTCTGCTCGTCGCTCATGATCTCGTTCCTTTCTTCCGCTCCGATGGTGTCTTTCACCGACCGGATGAGCTGTTCCAGCCGCTCCCGCTCCGCCTCCAAAGCGGCCAGGTGGTTTCGCAGGGCAGCCAGACGGTCAAAGGAGGGATCGTCCAGACATTCCTTGATGCGGGCCAGCTCCACCCCGAGAGCCCGGTAATAAAGAATGTCCTGCAGCCGGTCCACCTCCGCCCCGCCGTAGTAGCGGTAGCCGCTCTCCGCCACCCGGCTGGGCTTCAGCAGGCCGATCTGGTCGTACCAGCGCAGGGTGCGGGTGGTCACCCCGGACAGGCGCGACAGTTCCTGAATGGAATACTCCATAAGCATCCCTCCTTGGGAATAGGGTAGCAGTTGACGGAGCGTCAAAGTCAAGGGGGATTTTCAAAATTTCCGGATTTCCCGCTGGAGCCGCTCCAGAAACTCCGCCGCCGGGATACCGTCCAGCTGGGTGTGGTGGAACTGGAAGGACACCGGCAGCTTGGCCTGCAGCCACTTTTTCCGGTACTTGCCCCAGATGAGGAAGGGATTGTTGTAGCATCCGGCGTAGATGTTCACCGCGCCGTCGATCTCATACCCCGCCAGGGCAGAGGTGCCGATAACCATGTAGTCCTCGTCCAGCTCATAGCTCTCTCCGCTCTCCCGGACCTGCCCGGTGAGCCTCCGGTAATCTTGATTGAACTGCTCCAAATCAGTGGAAACAGGGATGTCACAAGTGGCGATGCCGCCGTCCCGGGTGGCCACCACCATATTGACGGCCAGACGGTCATACTGCATCAGTTTGTCCCCCACCGGAAGGAGGTAAAAATCCTCCATCCCGGCCGCCGCCTTTCCGATGCACCAGCACAGGAGCATATTGAATTGATAACCCCGCTTCCGACTCAGGCGCACCAGCGCCGTCACATCCAGGGTCTTCATCAGGGTCACCATGGGCATGGGGGCCTTCATCCACAGTTCAAAGGCCAGCGCCCGGGAGGTGCTTTGGGGATCTACTTCTCTCATGTCGTTCTCCATTCTGGCCCGGTTGGCCGCGGTAAGCATCCCTTATCATAGCATAGCACTCGATTGGCGGCAACGGATTTCCATGTTCCAAAGCCAAAACTTATGCTATAATAAAATATCAAAATTTTTTTCCATTTTAAATGGAAACAGCAAACAAATGAGGACCAAACATGAAACATATTTTTCTTTTGGAAGACGATGAGACCTTGGGGCGGGGGATCTCCATGGCTCTGACGGGGCCGGAGGCATCCGTCACCTGCCGTTCCACCTTGGCCCAGGCCCGGGAAGCACTGGCGGAGGAACGGTTCGACCTGCTGATTCTGGACATCAATCTTCCAGACGGCAGCGGCCTGGACCTGCTCCGGCAGCTGCGGGCAGAGGGCGACGCCACGCCGGTGCTTCTGCTCACTGCCAATGACCTGGAGCTGGACGAGGTGACCGGGCTGGAGGCCGGAGCGGATGACTATATCACCAAACCCTTCTCTCTGGCCGTGCTACGGGCCAGGGTGAACGCCCAGCTCCGCCGAAGCGCCCCCAAGCCCTCCTCTGCTCTGTCCATTGGCCCTTTTGCCTTTGATTTTGAACGGATGGACTTCCGCCGGGACGGGACGGCACTGGAGCTGAGCAAAACAGAGCAGAAGCTCCTGCGGGTGCTGGTGGAAAATCGGGGGCATGCGGTGCCCCGGGCCACCCTGGTGGACCGGGTATGGACGGACGGAGCGGAATTCGTGGAGGAAAACGCGCTGTCCGTTACGGTGAAGCGGCTGCGGAGCAAGCTGGAGGCCGATCCCGCCAAGCCGGACTATCTGAAAACGGTGTACGGCATCGGCTACACCTGGGCGGTGAAGCCATGACAGGATATATTATGATAGCGGGAGTGGCCCTGCTGCTGGCGCTGGTTGTGGTCGGTTATGATCGCTGGCGGACCACCCGCACCATCCGGCGGCTGGGCGACATGCTTACTGCCGCCATAAACGGCAGCTTTTCCGAAAAAACCTTTGATGAGAGCCGTCTCTCTGCTCTGGAGAGCCGATTGGCCCGGTACCTGACGGCCAGCGCTCTGTCCGAGCGGAATGTGAGAGAGCAGAAGGATCAGATCAGCGCCCTGATCTCCGACATCTCCCACCAGACCAAGACCCCGGTGGCCAATCTCCAGCTCTATGCCCAGCTGCTCTCGGAGCAGCCCCTCACGCCCCAGGGGAAGGACTGTGCCATTGCCATCGCCGCCCAGGCGGACAAGCTCCAGACCCTCATCGAAGCCCTGGTAAAGACTTCCCGCCTGGAGACGGGTATTCTGACCCTCCACCCCCAGCCTGGCCAGATCGCCCCGGTGGTGGAGCGGGCCGTTGCCCAGTATAGTCCAAAAGCTGCGGAAAAGGGCATCGTCTTGACCGCCCGGCAGACAGAGGGCTCCGCCGTCTTTGACCCCAAGTGGACGGAGGAGGCGGTGTGCAACCTCCTGGACAACGCCGTGAAGTATACCCCAGTCGGGGGGACCGTGACGATAGAGGTCAAAAACTATGAGCTGTTCTCTGCCATCCGGGTGACCGACACCGGCCCGGGTATCCCCGAGGGGGAGCAGGCTAAGATTTTTGCCCGGTTCCACCGAGCACCCGACGCTTATCACGCGGAGGGCGTGGGCATCGGCCTCTATCTCGCCCGGCAGATCGCGGAGAAGCAGGGCGGCTATGTGAAGGTGGAAAGTGCGCCCGGGAAGGGAAGCGCATTTTTCCTGTATCTGCCGCGGGAATGAGGAAGATTACCCTTGATTTTTCAGCGAAAAGAGAAACTCTACTGCTGTTCGGTTGTCATTTGCCGCGAGAGCCGGTATGCTTTTTCCCGAGGTGAGCAATATGTTTGCGATTGACAAGGAAAAATTCGGCTCCTTTGTGGCTCAGCTGCGGAAGGAACAGGGCCTGACCCAGCGGGAAGTGGCGGAACGGCTGTATGTTTCCGATAAGGCGGTCAGCAAGTGGGAAACGGGAATGTCGATTCCGGATACCGCCCTCCTCATCCCCCTGTCGGAACTGCTGGGCGTAACGGTGACGGAACTGCTGTTGTGCCGCCGGCAGCCGGACAGCGAGAAGATGGACCCGCAGGCGGTGGAGGATGTGGTGAAAGCCGCCATCGCCTACCCCGGCGGAAAGCCGCAGCGGGTGTGGCGCAGCAGCGGCTGGTGGAAACTGTGGTATGTGCTTTGCCTTTTTTTCGGAGCCGCGGGACTGCTTGCGGGCTTTCAGCTGAACGCTCCCGTGGAAAACGCCGGAACCGCTGTGCTGCTGGGAGCGATTTTCGGCGCCTGGTTCTGCTTTTTTGCCAAACAGGAGCTGCCTCGGTTTTACGATGAAAACGTGATAAACGGCATGATGGACGGCCCCTTCCGCATGAACATTCCGGGCGTCCGATTTTCCAACCGGAACTGGCCGCATATCATTACAGTAGGCCGGGTGTGGAGCTGTGTCATTATGGCAGGGATGCCGGCGGTGAGCCTGTTGATCAGCTTGCTGTGGCCGGAAATCTGGGCGCAGTACCAGTTGGCCATATTCCTGACTGCCACCCTCGCGGGGCTGTTTGTCCCAATGTATGTGGTGGGGCGCCGCTACCAGTGAAAGAACTTCTTTCAAAACTGTCACATTCTCGAAAGGACCAGGACAGATTTCCATGCTAAAGTCTGTATTGTCAAAAGACGGTACAGACTTTTTCTTTGGAGGAACATCGTATGACGATTTTAGAGACCCGTGATCTGAAAAAATACTACGGCGCCGGGGACACCCAGGTAAAGGCCCTGGACGGTGTGAATCTCAGCGTGGAGCAGGGGGAGTTTGTGGCCATTGTGGGCACCTCCGGCTCCGGCAAGTCCACCCTGCTCCACATGCTGGGCGGGCTGGACCGGCCCACTTCTGGTGCCGTCACCGTGGACGGCAAGGACATCTTCGCCCTGAAGGACGAGGCATTGACCATCTTCCGCCGCCGCAAAGTCGGCTTTGTGTTCCAGTCCTACAACCTGGTGCCGGTGCTCAGCGTGTGGGAAAACATTGTCCTGCCTATTCAGCTGGATGGAGCCAAGGTGGATGAGGCCTATGTGCAGGAGGTCGTTGCCACCCTGGGACTGGAGAAGAAACTCACCAATCTCCCCAACCAGCTCTCCGGCGGTCAGCAGCAGCGGGTGGCCATTGCCCGGGCCCTGGCCACCAAGCCCGCCATCCTTCTGGCCGACGAGCCCACCGGCAACCTGGACAGCCGTACCAGTCAGGATGTGCTGGGGCTTATGAAGGTGACGGGGCAGAAGTTCGGTCAGACTATGGTAATGATCACCCATAACGAGGAGATTGCCCAGATGGCCGATCGCATCGTCCGCATCGAGGACGGGCGGATCGTGACGCGGTAAGGGGGGATTGTTATGAAAGTCTCCAACCGGGGCTGCATCCGCCGCCTGAGCCTGCGCGCTCTTTTCGCTAACCGCACCCGGAACACCGTGGCGGTGCTGGCCATCGCACTGACGGCGGTGCTCTTTACCTCCCTGTTCACCATCGCTCTCTCCATCAACGAGGGCATCCAGCAGAACAACTTCCGCCAGGCGGGGGGCTGGTCCCACGGCACCTTCAAATACCTCGCCGAGGAACAGTTTGAGGAATTGAAGGACGATCCTCTCATCGAATCCTGGGGCCTGCGCCGCTTTGTGGGCATGCCCACAGACGTTCCCTTCAACAAATCCCATGTGGAGATCGGTTACTCCGACGCCAACCAGGCCCACTGGGGCTACTGCGACCCGGTGGAGGGCCGTCTTCCCCAGGAGGGCACCGACGAGGCCGCCACCGACACCCATGTGCTGGCGCTGCTGGGAGTGGAGCCGGAGATCGGCGCAGAATTCACCGTCACCTTTGACGTGGATGGCCATACCACTACTCAGACCTTCACCTTGAGCGGCTGGTGGGAGTACGACGAGGCCGTTGTGGCCAACCACATCCTCATCCCCGAGAGCCGGGTGGATGCCATTTTAACTGAGGTAGGCGTCACCCCGCCCGGCAGCGACGGCATGACCGGCAGCTGGAACCTGGATGTGATGCTGAAAAACGGCGCCCGTTCCATTGCTGCCGACCTGGAGAAGATTCTGGCCAACCACGGCTATCAGGGCGAGACCGCGGGAGAGAACTACATCTCCATCGGCGTCAACTGGGGCTACACCGGGGCGCAGCTCTCGGACAAGCTGGACCCCACCGTGGCGGCCATCATCGTGGGGGTGCTGCTCCTCATCCTGCTCACCGGGTACCTCATCATCTACAATGTGTTTCAGATCTCCGTGGCGGGGGACATCCGCTTCTACGGCCTGCTGAAAACCATCGGCACCACGCCCCGGCAGCTCCGGCGGATCATCCGCACCCAGGCGCTGCTCCTCTCCCTTGTCGGCATCCCCACGGGGCTGCTGCTGGGCTGGCTGCTGGGCGGCGTGCTCACGCCGGTCATCACCGCGCAGCTCGACGGAGTGACCACCATGGTCTCGGTCAGCCCTCTCCTCTTTGTGGGTTCGGCCCTCTTTGCCCTGGTGACGGTGCTCATCTCCTGCCGCCGCCCCGGCCGCCTGGCGGGCAAGGTGTCCCCGGTGGAGGCGGTGCGCTACACCGAGGGCAAAGCCCTGAAGCGGAAAGAAAAGCGAAGCGGCAAGGGGGTATCCCTGCTGTCTATGGCTGCGGCCAACCTGGGCCGCAGCCGGGGAAAAACCTTCCTCACGGTGCTGTCATTGACCCTGGCTGTGGTGCTGCTGACCCTAACGGTCACCTTTGCAGGCGGCTTTGACATGGACAAGTATGTGTCCAGCTTCACCGCCAGCGACTTCATCCTGGCCGATGCCGGGCAGTTCCAGACCGGCGGGAGCACGTTTTATGACGGCATGGAGGTGCCGGAGGAGGTCATCGCCGCCGTGGATGCCCAGGGAGGCATCACCGGAAGCGGCCGGGTCTACGGCAAGACGGCCCCCGCCCTGGAGTTTGTCACCGAGGAATACTACCGTTCCATGTGGAGCCGCTGGAACACCCAGGAGCAGCTGGACAGTATGCTCGCTTTCAAGGATCGCACCCAGGACGGCCTGCTGGCCGACGGCGTGCAGCTTTACGGCATGGAGCCTTTTGCGCTGGAACACCTGACGGTGCTGGAGGGGGACCTCTCCAAGCTGAACGACCCTGATGGAAAATACATTGCCGCCGTGTACAGCGACGATGACTACGGCAAGGCGGAGATGGACAGCCACTGGGCAAGGCTGGGGGACACGGTGACCATCCGGTATGTGGAGGAATTTGAATATTACAATCCAACCAACGGCGAGGTCTACGGCTCCCGGGAAAATGTGCCAGAGGGCGCGGACTTTGCCGAGCGGGCGGTGAAGTACCGGGATGTGGACTACACCGTGGCCGCCCTAGTGACGGTGCCCTCCGCCCTGAGCTACCGTTACTACGGCGCCGACGAGTTCATCCTGGGTGCGGAGACCTTCCTGCGGGATACGGAAACCGACTCCGTCATGTACTACGCCTTCGATACCTCCCAGGAGGCCAACGCCGCTATGGAGGCCTTCCTCAAGGACTACACGGAAAATGTAAATCCCCAGTTTGACTACGAGAGCAAGGCCACTTACGCCGGGGAGTTTGAGAGCACCCGAAGCATGTTCCTCCTGTTGGGCGGTGCTCTCAGCTTCATCGTGGGCCTGGTGGGCGTGCTCAACTTCTTCAACGCCATCCTCACCGGCATTACCGCCCGCCGCCGGGAGCTGGCGGTGCTCCAGTCCATCGGCATGACGGGGCGGCAGCTCAGGACCATGCTGGCTCTGGAGGGATTGCTCTATACCCTGGGTGCCGCCCTCCTGGCCCTGGTGCTGGTTGTGGTGACGGCTCCGTTTGTGGGGCCCGCTCTCGATGGGCTGATCTGGTTTTTCACCTATCGCTTCACCCTGTGGCCCATCGCCGTGGTGCTGCCCCTGTTCGGGGCGCTGGGCATTCTCATCCCGGTACTCAGCTGCCGCGCCGCCCAGCGCTATTCCGTGGTGGAGCGCCTGCGGCAGGAATAAGGCATATGCTTATTGAGCATGACCTGAACAAAAATGCTGCGAAGTGCCTTTTTTATGGGGCGCTTCGCAGCATTTTACAGTTCCCTTTTCATCTGGGGACCATATAGTAAGGCAGACGGTCGGGAGGTTTGATTCTTGGGAGCGTTGCTGAAAATACTTCTGAGTTTGATGCGATAATATAATGTTATCTTAATCCTTGCGTACTGGCTTTCTCAGCGCTTATTCTGACCTCTGACCAGGAAACTAATTGTGTGATATCGTCTTAAATTGTGCGCATATGGGAGCAGAGGCAATTTGATAGCTAATTTTGAAATTAAAAAAATAAATTTACTAAAGAAAGAGAAAACCCCGGACGCACAAGGATCATCCAATAACCGAAAGAGCGACCTCGGTTTTGCATGGACCTCATACGTCCGGCAATTTGCTGGCGGAAAGGCATTGACTATGGCTCCGAGACTCGGTTCGGCATACTTGCAGCAATGTAGACTGCCCTGAGAAGATCCGCTCTTTTCCGTATTATGTGGAGAAACAGACAGAGAACAATTATTTCTTTTTCTTTCGGCGTTTCTCCAAAATGATCTGCAGCCGCCGTTCCTCCCGCTCTTTTTCCTGCCGTTTGCGCTCCTCCACCTGCCGCTCCCAGTTGGAAAAGTTCTGATCCCGGCGGGCGCTCCAGCGCTGTTCCTCGCGCTTCCACCGCTGGATCTCGGCCTGATAAAGCGGCCGGTTGGCAGGATCAAGCTCTATCAGCCGGTTCAGATCTTTCCAGGCCCGGTGCCGCTTGGTGAAGTCGGTGAGGGCCGCTCGGGCCCGCAGCAGCGCTGCATCGGCAGGCTTCTCGTAGGCGCCATAGACCGGCTCATAGGTGGCCTTATCCAGCCATCCCCAGGCCCAGCCCGCTCCACTTAGCCAGAAATCGCAGAACGCGGCCAATGCCGCCAGGCGCTGGCACAAGGGGTCCCGGTCGGGCAGCTTCACACAAACGCAGTATCCTGTGATGGACTCGCTTGCCTCCCGGGGGTTCTTTTCCTTCAGCCCCAGCTCCGCTACCTTCGGATCGGCCAGCAGAGTGAGCTGATACTCCGGCGTCAGGGCATGGGCCAGGCGAAGGAGGGGAGACCGCTCCAAAAGCTCCGCCGCCTCCTGGCTCATGGGTGGGATGCCCTGTTCCAGGATATCCCCCAGGGTAGGTAAAGGGGGCGGAAGGGCGATCCCTGCCTCCTCCATGGTCTGGCCAAAGGCCCATGGAAACCCCAGCCGGGCGGCAAAGTCGGTGGCCTGCCAGCAGTCCCCATAGGGGAAGCGGTCCCCGGAACAGGCAAAGCCCGCCTCCTCCAGCTCCTCCCCGTGATCCGACCAATGGAGCAGATACCGGGACAGGAGCGCCTCATCCCAGGTGGAGAACCAGCCCGCCAGGGCCGCCGGGTTTCCGGAAAGCCGCTCCTTCTCCGCCGGGGAGACGGAATCGAAGTAGTCCGGTATGGCGGAGAAGTGGTCCGCCTCCGCTCCGCCGTAGAAATCGTAGCCCCAGAAGTCCCCGTCGTAGAGGTAGAGCAGCATCACCGGGTTTTGGGCCAGCCGGGACAGCTCCTTTGCCAGAGCGTCAAAGCCCAGCTCCCCGGCGATCAGGGCCTGGGTTCCCTCATAGGAGGCGGAATAGAGGCACTGGTCCAAATCTACGGTGAACTGCGGATTCCGGGCTGCTCCCACCACCGCCTGTCGGGCCGTTTCCTCCTGACAGCCGGGGAACAGCGCAAATTGCTGGGAAACCCCCATCGATCCAGCCTCCTCTCCCTGTTACAGCACGGCTCACCGCCGGACCCACTTGCCGAAGAGTGTCTTTTTGTAGTGGCTTAATTCCTCTTTGACTTCTACATAATCGCCGGCCCTCTGGAGGTACTCCACGCCCTTGGCGATGTCCGTCGGGACACCCAGGCCGTTGCAGTACATCTTACCCAGGAGATAAAACGCGGGGTGGCAGTTCCAGTCGACCTTATCCAGATAGGTAAAGGCCTTGGCATAGTCCTGCTGGGTCCCCTGGCCGTTGGCGTAGCAGGCGCCCAGGTAGTAAAGCATGGCCGGTCCGCCGTGGTCCTCCGCCCACTTCAAAAGCTGGAAGGCCTTGGCGTAATCCCGCTCCACGCCGCGGCCGTCATAGTAGAACATGCCCAGCCGGTTGGCGGGATTCACTTTTGCCTGGATGGGGGCCGAGAGGGCCTGCTGGTAATATTGGGCGGCCCGGGCGTTGTCCTTGGGCACGCCGTCGCCCAGCTCGTAGGAGTAGCCCGCCCAGAAGAAGGCCCGGGGCTCTCCCAGTTCCGCCGCATTCCGGTAGAGCGCAAAGGCCTCGCCCTTTTCCCCCTGGTCGTAGAGCTCGTTGGCATAGTAAAAGAGGTGGGCCGGATCGCCCTGCTCCGCCCCATAGCAGTACACTTCAATGGCCCGTTCCGGCCGGGGCGGGATGAGCCCCGGTTTCCCCTCCCGGTAGAAATTGGCCAGGTTGACGCCGCCGGAGTTTCCGCTGCGCATGGACTTCCACAGCCAGTCCTCGCACTTGGCGTAATTCTCCCGCAGGTAACTCTGGATGGCGTCGTCGCTGTCAAAATCCTCCCGGGTCTTGCCCTGAATTTCCGGGAAATCGCCCCAGTAGTAGGCATTGCCGATAATCATCTGGCACAGGGGCTCCCCGTGCTCCGCCTTGTCCAGCACGGTGTCAAAGGCCTCCTGGAGCGTCATGGGCATGGCCTGGGCCAGCTGCCGGTCCATCACGCCGCAGCGCAGGGACAGCAGCGCCCCGATGGCGCTGCCCTCCAGCACGGAGCGGCGCATGAGCGCGTCGCCCGCCTGCTCGTCCTGTGGGAAATTGTGGCCGGGCCAGGTGTACTCCGGTCCGTACAGGCACCGGGCCAGGAGGCAGCAGGCGTCCGCGTCCCCGTCGGCCACCGCCTGCTGGAGCAGCTGAAAGCCCTCCTGGCCCCGTCCGGCGCGCAGGTCGTAATAAATGCACTTGAGGGCCCGTTCCACCGGGTCACTGAAAAATCGTCCCATCCGTATGTCCTCCTTCCGCCCCGTCAGGCGCGATCCGTAGACCGCATGGCTTCCAAATTCTTTTTGGCCTCCGGGCTGTTCTGGAGGACAGCTCCCACCGTCGGGCAGCGCTCCAGCTCCGGGCAGATGCCGCAGGAGGTCACGCCCTTTTGCAAAGCGCACTGGCGGACGGCGCACAGGTGTTCGCAGAACACCGTCTTGACCCCGTCTCCCCGGCACCCCAGGCAGTTGATGTGCTCCGGCAGGATGGGGGCTTGGTTCAGTTCAGACCACAGTTTGGCCGTCTTTTCCCGCAGGGCCTGATCGTCATGGATCGTGGCCAGGTACGCGTCGCAGGCCGCGCAGTCCAGCCCGCAGTATCCGATCCGCTCTTTCATGGTAAGATCCCTCCCGGTTTTGGCGTTCAAAGCACCGTCTCCCGGAACCCGGAGACATCCAGGCTCCCGCTGTCATAGGCATCGTAAAA
>CATZYY010000031.1 GCA_958426425.1 uncultured Oscillospiraceae bacterium | reverse complement strand
TGCAGGTGTACACGTCCCCCTTCAGCTCCAGCATCTTCTTGGCGGAGATGTAGTCGGGCACCATCCGCTTGGCGGTGCACTTGGCCGCCAGCTTGGTCAGATACCAGTAGGGCGTGCCCTCCTGGATATTATCCTCCTCCAGCACGTAGATGAGTTTGGGGAAGGCGGGGGTAATCCAGACCCCGTCCTCGTTCTTCACGCCCTCATAGCGCTGCTCCAGGGTTTCCTCGATGATCATGGCCAGGTCCCGGCGCTCCTGGTCGTTCTTGGCCTCGCCCAGGTACATGAACACGGTCACGAAGGGGGCCTGTCCATTGGTGGTCAGCAGTGTCAGCACCTGGTACTGGATGGTCTGCACGCCGCGGCGCACCTCGTCCCGCAGGCGGGACTCCACCAGCTCCCGGAGCTTGTCCTCGCCGGGGGCCACGCCGATGGCGGCCATCTCCTGCTCCACGATCTTGCGGATCTTCTGCCGGCTCACATCCACGAAGGGGGCCAGATGGGCCAGGGAGATGGACTGTCCGCCGTACTGGTTGGAGGCCACCTGGGCGATGATCTGGGTGGCAATGTTGCAGGCGGTGGAAAAGCTGTGGGGCCGCTCAATGAGGGTGCCTGTAATGACGGTGCCGTTTTGCAGCATGTCCTCCAGGTTCACCAGGTCGCAGTTGTGCATGTGCTGGGCGTAGTAGTCGGAGTCGTGGAAATGGATGATGCCCTCTCTGTGGGCCTCCACGATGTCAGGGGGCAGCAGCAGCCGCTCGCTCAGGTCCCTGGAGACCTCGCCGGCCATGTAGTCCCGCTGGGTGGAGTTGACCACCGGGTTCTTGTTGGAGTTCTCCTGCTTGGCCTCCTCATTGCAGCACTCAATGAGGCTGAGGATTTTCTCGTCGGTGGTGTTGCTCTGCCGCACCAGGGAGCGGGTGTAGCGGTAGGTGACATAGTTTTTCGCCACCTCATAGGCGCCGTGGGCCATGATCTGATATTCCACCAGGTCCTGAATCTCCTCCACCGAGGGGGAGCGGTTCATTTTCAGGCAGCTCAGCTCCACGAACTCCGCAATACGCCGGATCTGCAGGGGGGTCATCCGGGCCTCCTCCCCCACGCTGCCGTTGGCCTTGGTGATGGCGGCCACAATTTTTTCAATGTCGAAGACAACTTCCGTTCCGTTGCGCTTGATGACTTTCATCCACATTCCCTCCGTATACGCTCTGCGGCAAGCCGCACCATATCTTTGTTACCCGACCATTATAATGCACAAGATGTTGCGCCCGCAGTGGCATTTGCCACCAACAGAAAAAACAACGCCCAAGGAGCTGGCCCTGCGCACAAGGCATTATTCTGCCAGACTGCGGAGCAAATGTCCATTGGGATTTTTCACAGAAAGCGGGGCAATCTTTCTCCATCCTTTTTTTTTGCCGGGCCAGCACTTCCTTTTCCAGCGGCGGGAGGGTAAAATGGGTGTGTGGATTGCCGGGGGCAGGCAAAGGCCGGAGGCATACATACCTCCGGCCAAGCTGTCAACGGCGATTTAGTTCTTTGCGGACGGCCCCGGCGATGAGGGCCTGTCCCTCCGGGGAGCGCAGGACCTGAACCACGGTATCCCGGACCAGGTCCTGGAAGGCCTTGCTTTTCAGCAGCGCCGAAAATACGGCGCCCTCACCCTGTCCGCCGGAGGAGGCGGTAACCACAGGCCGCTCCGGGGCGGGCCTTGCGGGGCGGACGGGCTGTGACGGCTCGTCGGAGAAGGAGTTGTTGAGCCAGTTTTCCATTTGGGTCCGGTCGTCGCTCTCACCCCGGAGATAGAATACCGACACGCCGAAGAAGGCTGCCAGCCGCTGCTGCTGTTCCTGGGTGGGCGTCTGTCGGCCTGTCTCAAATTTTTCCGCGGCGCTTTTGGGCAGGCCCAGAGCGGCGGACAGTGCCAGCCGGCTGAGTCCCTTTTCCGTGCGGAGCGCCTCGATGCGCTGTGCCATTGTGACCATGGGATCGACCTCCTGTGATAGATGCGGCCCCTGGCCGCGCTGGGATCATTATACGCCAAAGCCCCGCTGCAAGAAAGGGGCATTTGAAAATTTTCCGAATGGAGGCGCGGCCATGTACTGGAACAGTCTAAACGATTGGCTGCGGCGGCAGTACGGCCGCAAGGTCTATAAGCTCTCCCTCTCCTCCGGCTGCTCCTGTCCCAACCGGGACGGTACCCTGGGGAGTCGGGGCTGCATCTTCTGCGACGGCGCCGGAGCCTTTGCCGAGGCCGGGGATATCCCCGCCCAGCTCTCCGCCGCCCGGCGGCGGGTGGCGGCCAAGGCCGGACCGGCCCCCTGTTTTATTGCCTACTTCCAGTCCTTCACCAACACCTACGCCCCGGCGGACCGGCTGCGGGCGCTGTACACCGCCGCCATGGCGCCGGAGGACGTGGTGGCCCTGTCTGTGGCTACTCGCCCGGACTGCCTGCCGCCGGAGGTGCTGGAGTTATTGGCGGAGCTGAACCGCGTCAAGCCCGTGTGGGTGGAGCTGGGGCTCCAGACCATCCACCCCGGCAGCGCCGCCTACATCCGCCGTGGCTACGATCTGCCGGTGTATGACCAGGCGGTGCGGGAGCTGAAGGCGGCGGGCATTACGGTGGTGGTCCATGAAATTTTGGGACTGCCGGGGGAGACGGAGGCCATGATGGCCGCCACCGCCCGCTATATCGGCGCCTCCGGCGCCGACGGAATCAAGTTCCATCTGCTCCATGTGCTGCGGGGCACGGACCTGGCCGCGGACTGGGCGGCGGGGCGCTTTGCCTGCCTGGAGCCGGAGGCGTACATCTCGGCCCTGGAATCGTGCCTGCGGAACATCCCACGGGAGATGGTGGTCCACCGGCTCACTGGGGACGGCGCCAAGCGGGACCTGCTGGCGCCTTTGTGGAGCGGGGACAAAAAGCGGGTGCTGAACGCCATCCACCGGGCCTTCCTGCGGGACGACCTGGAGCAGGGCAGCGCCCTGTGAGGGGGGCGCGGCCTGCTGAGGCCTCTGGAATTGTCGCGCCAACAGAACAGAAGGAGACCCGCCGAAAGGCGGGCCTCCTGTTGTTTGTTTATGACCCTACTGAAAAGCCCCTTCGGGGAGACACACCCTGGACCGCACTGGAGGCGGCTGCCAAGCGCTTCGGGCCGGTCAGCGGCGGTTGGACCGGCGCCAGATCTTCTGGGTCTCCGCCGCAGCGATCAGCTCCTCCCGGAAGTCCGGGTGGGCAATGGAGATCAGCGCCTCCGCCCGCTCCCAGGTGGAGCGGCCCGCCAGATTCACGGCGCCGAACTCCGTGACGATGAAGTAGGCCTGACTGCGGGGGTCTGTGACAATGTCGCCGCTGAAATGGGGCAGGATGCGGGACCGGCGCTGCCCGGCCTTGTCCACAAAGGAGGAGGTCATGCACACAAAGGCCTTGCCGCCGGGGGAGTCCGCCGCGCCGGTCAGGTAGTCCAGCTGTCCGCCGGTGCCGCTGATCTGCCGCAGCCCCGCGGTCTCGGCGGTGACCTGACCGTACAGGTCCACGCTGATGCAGCTGTTGATGGACACCATGTTGTCGATGCCCGCCATGGTGGACGGGGCGTTGATGTAGTCGATGGGCCCGCCGATGACGCCGGGATTCTGGTCCACCCAGTCATATAAGGTCTGGGAGCCGAAGACGATGCCCGCCAGGCCCTTGTTCCGGTGGGCCCGGCAACGGGCGTGAGTCAGCTTGCCGGCCTCATGGAGCAGATAATAGGCGTCGCCGCAGACCTCGGTGTGCATGGCAAGGTCCTTCAGGTCCGACTGGGCCAGCAGGGACCCCACCACGTTGGGCATGCCGCCGATGCCCAGCTGCACCGTGGCGCCGTCCCGGACGTGGGGGACGATCAGCTCCGCAATGGCACGATCCTCCACCGAGGGTTCCGCCACCGGGAACTGGGGCAGGGGCTCGTGGGGGCCCTCCACCACATAGTCCACCTCCGAGAGGTGGATGGACTCGTCAAAGCCGCCGTAGATTCGGGGCAGGTGTTCGTTGACCTCCAGAATGACGATGTCCGCCTTCTCCAGAATGGACCGGCCCACGCCCACGGCACAGGAGAAGTTGAAATATCCGTGCTTGTCCATGGGCGGCACCGCCATCATGGCCACATTGACCGTGAGGAAATTGCGGTAGTAGAAGGGCTGATTGCGGAAGACCATGGGAATGTAGCTGCACCGGCCCTGATCGCACATCCTCCGCTCATAGGCGGAGCAGTGCCAGGAGTTGTAGACGAAGTGCTCCCGGCTGGGGTCGCATTCTATGATCTGGATGGGGCCGAACAGCAGGTTGCCCCGGACCTTCACATCGGTCAGCTGGTCCCGGCGCTTTGCAAGGGCCGCGTCCAGCAGGGGCGGGTAGCAGAGAACGGAGGTGTAATCCACCCAGTCGCCGCTTTTGACCACCTGCACCGCCTCCTCCGGCGTGCGCAGCTTTGACTGATATTCCTGGTAGAGATTCATGGATGCTCCTTCCCGCCCGGAGATCCGGGCTGGTTGTGATGGAAAGTCACTGCGGCCTGTCCGCCGCCGGCTGCCCTCCGGCGGACGGGAAAGCGCCGGTTTTTTCCCGCAGACTGCCATTTGACGGCAGGTGGGCAGCGGGTGTATGATACCACTATCCTGAACAGGGAGGTTTTCACAATGAACACTGTTTCCAGCGTCACGGGCCTCATCGGCCGGACGCCTTTGCTGGAGCTGCGCCGGTACGGCGCCGCCCAGGACCTGCCCGCCACGGTCCTGGCCAAGCTGGAGTGCATGAACCCCGCCGGCAGCGCCAAGGACCGGGTGGCGGCCCGGATGATCGCCCAGGCGGAAGCCGAGGGCAGTCTGTCTCCCGGCGGCACCATCATCGAGCCTACCTCCGGCAACACCGGCATCGGCCTTGCCGCCGTGGGCGCCGCCAGGGGCTATCGGGTGATCCTCACCATGCCGGACACCATGAGCGTGGAGCGGCGGAGCCTCATCGCCGCCTACGGCGCGGAGATCGTCCTGACGCCGGGGGCGGAGGGCATGTCCGGCGCTGTGGCCAAGGCGGAGGAGCTGCGGCAGTCCATTCCCGGCAGCATCATTGCCGGACAGTTCGACAATCCCGCTAATCCGGCGGCCCACTTCGACACCACCGGACCGGAGATTTGGGTCGATACCGACGGCGCCGTGGACATCTTCGTGGCGGGCATCGGCACCGGCGGAACCATTACCGGCGTGGGCCGGTATCTCAAGGGACAAAAGCCAACGGTGCAGATCGTGGGCGTGGAGCCCGCCTCCTCGCCGCTGCTGACCCAGGGCCACGCGGGACCTCACGGCCTCCAGGGCATCGGGGCCAACTTTGTGCCGGAAAATCTGGACCGCTCCGTGGTGGACGAGATTCTGACGGCCACCGAGGCCGACGCCTATGCCGCCGGCAGGGCCATGGCCAGGACTGAGGGCGTCCTGGTGGGCATTACCTCCGGCGCGGCGCTGTGGGCGGCGGGGCAGCTGGCCCGGCGGCCGGAAAACCGGGGCAAGGTGATTGTCGCCCTGCTGCCGGACAGCGGAGAGCGGTATCTCTCCACGGCGCTGTTCCAGGAGTGAGCCTTACCGAATAACAGGGAAAAAGCGGAGGGGCCAATGCGGCCCCTCCGCGTCCTGTCTGTGGGGCGGCGGATTTATTCCGGGTCCATGGCCGTCCGAAGGGTGTCGGTCAGGGCACCTTCAAAGAGACGGCCCGCGTGGCCGTGGAGGGTCTCCAGGGCCGCGGCGGCCAAGGTGCAGGGAGTGTTCCCGGCCATAAACAAATCCATATCGAAAATGAACTTTACCTCCGGGTCCTGCTGGGCGCCGGGGGCATTGTTTTTCAGCTTGCCCATGCCGGTGTGGACCTTGGCCTGACAGCTGGAGTCCAGCTTCACCACCATGTCGCTGCCGCAGGAGAGGAACCGCTCCTCCGTCACGTCCCCCTGGCTGAGGGGGCCGGTGTAGGCCGGGGCAATCAGCTCCGTCCAGTCCCGGTCTTCCAGCCCCAGACGGGCCCGGGAGAACAGGTTCACATACCGCAGCCCCACCCGCTGGAAATAGGCGGGCTTGTACAGCCGGATGAAGGCTGCCAGGGGCTTGTCCAGCTGCCGGGCGAAATCCTCCCACCCGGGATAGCTGACGGTGGACAGGGCGATGAAGTCCCGGGTCACATTCAGCTTCCAGCGGTTGTCGGCGGAGAGAAACGTGTAGTTGGTCACCGGAGGCTGCTGCTCCATTTTGGGATTGGGCCCGCCCAGGCCGGTGATCCGGGGCGGCGCGGCCTCCTGACGGCGGGCATACTGAGGAAACTCCCCCCGAATGGCCTCCTGAAAATCCGCCGGCTCCGTGGTGTTGATGGAGAGAATGGGCGGAAAGCGCAGCTGGCAGATGACCTCACGGGCCGGAGCGGCCCGGTAGTGGGTCCGGGGATGGTCGGAAAACAGCATAGGTCATGCTCCTTTGTTCGTTCCTGCGCGGCCTTGGCCGCGGGGAGACCGCTGAAGGCGGGTCCCCTGTCAGACAATATTGTATGCCCGGGACCGAAAAAAGTCAATCACGCCGTATCTCACAGGTAGAAGCGGTGACAGCCGATAGTCATAAGGTATGTGCGGTTGGCATTGATCCACACCCCCTGGGAGAGGGCCGGAGCATAGAAATACAGGGCTTTACCCACGGTGTTCTCCCCGTTCAATGTCCGTTTGGCGGCCTCCACGGATTGGGCCGTGGGGGTCAGAAACACTGTGCCGTTGGACACCGGGGTGAACTGTACGTCATGCTTGCGGTCGAAGATGACGGAGGGGATGGTATCAGGGAATTCCTCCGCCGCCACCCGATTGAGCACCACATTGCCTACGGCGATCTGTCCCTCTATGGCCTCGCCCCGGCTCTCAGCGCTGATGATACGGCTAAGCCAGTAAAGATCGGAGGCGTCATGGTCGGCGTCAGGGGAGGTGACGGCGGCACCGCCTAAATAGCGGTCCCAGGCGGCGCTGCCACCGCAGAGGGTAGCCACCAGCCGCACGGGTACGTAGGTCCGGCCCCGTTCGATGAACACCTCACCGCGGTATGTATGGCCTCCTGCGGAGATGGTGTCCGCCGCCGGGTCCGCCGTTAGCCGCATGGCTTTAGATTGAGCCACGGCCACCTTTTTCTGGCTGTCCCACCAGATCTCCCAGCCGCCGAAGGCTTCCATCAAGCTCCGCAGGGGCACATAGGTGACGCCGTCGGTCAGGTAGTTGACGGTGGGCAGCACTGTGCCGTCCACCTGTACCGGCACCATCCGGGCGGCAGAAGCCTGGCCAGGCAGGGCGGCCCAGGTCAGGGCGAAAGCGGCCAGAAGGCCGCAGAGTTTTGTCCGTTTCATGTCGGTCACATCCTTTCATCTTGTGTGTTTCTGTTATAGGATACAGGACGCCTACCGGCCGGGGCAACCCTCAAATCCTGACAGCGCTGGAAGAAAAACGGGGAGACAAAGAAGTGCGCATTGACAATATCGTGTAACGATATTATACTGGGAGCAGGAAGAATATCGTGTAACGATATTGGGGGTGAGGGTATGGCCAAGGAGCCGCTGAAGGTATTGACGGAGAGCATGTTTTACGTGCTGCTGTCCCTGCTGCGGCAGGAGCGCTGCGGCGCGGAGATTGTGCAGTTCGTGGACGATATCACCGCCGGCCGGGTGCCCCTGGGCCCCGGGACCCTGTATACCATTCTGGCCAAATTTCAGGAG
This sequence comes from uncultured Oscillospiraceae bacterium, assembly GCA_958426425.1. Classification (GTDB taxonomy): domain Bacteria; phylum Bacillota; class Clostridia; order Oscillospirales; family Oscillospiraceae; genus Oscillibacter. The sequence goes on along the minus strand of CATZYY010000031.1, from coordinate 12,249 downwards.
GAGCGGCTCATCGAGGAGACGGCGGTGGAGGGCCGCAAGCGGACCTACCGCCTGACGGAGCGGGGCCGGGCGCTGTTCCGGCAGGAGCTGAGCCGCCTGCGGCTGTGCGTGGAAGACGGTGAGCGGGAGGAGACTGCCGGAAAGGAGGGCTCTTGATGAAGCGGTTTTTAATACCGGAGGATCTGTGGGATACGGGTCTTTTGGAGCAGTGGCTGGAGGAGCAGGCTGCCCGGGGCTGGATGCCGGTGTCCTTCGGCGGCCTCTGGGGAAAGTTTGAAAAGAGGGAGCCAAAAGCCACCCGTTTCCGGCTGGAGCCGGGTAGAGCGGAGAGCAGCGATTCTCGGCAGGAGCGGGAGGCAGCCTATGGGGAGCTTGGCTGGCAGTATGCGGCGGACCTGGGCGATTACCGGGTCTGGTACTGTGATGACCCCGGCGCCCCGGAGCTCTACACGGACCCTATGAGCCTGTCCTGGGCCTGGGACAGGCAGCTGCGCAGGCTCCGACGAAACGGAGCCATCTGTGTGCTGCTGATTTTGCTCTGGGCGGCTTGGCAGTTCCGGCTGGTCTGGAGCGGGAACCCGGTGGAGCGGTTTTTGTACGGTTGGTGGGCCATTTGGGCCTTTGTGCTGTGGTGGGCGGGCCGGGGGCTCTGGGACACGGCCCGGCAGCTGCGGGCTGCAAGAGCGCTCCGGCGGAAATTTGCGGCGGGCATCGCCCCGGACCACACCGGCAATGTGGCAAAAGCGCTGAAACGGCGCCGGCGTCGGGAGATGGCGGACTGGATTGCCATTGGACTGCTGGCACTTTACTGCGTGTTTGTGTCGGTAACCGGGAACAGCGGGGACTTGACCCAGGCGGCGGAGCCGCTGCCCTATGTGACCATGGAGGCGCTGGACCCGGAGAGTGCCGCCCTGGAGATGGACTGGCAGCAATACAAAGAAAATCGGGACCTGCTGGTGCCCTACTGCTGTGAGGTGGAGCAGTTTTGCTGGGACTTCGGCCCCAAGCTGGAGGCCCGGTTTGACCGGACACGGTTTGCCTTTCTGGCAGAGCTGCTGTACCGGGAGCGGCTGGCGTCGGCAGAGCGGGAGACACCGGGACTGGAGACTACGGCGGTGGAGGACCCGAAGTTTGACGAGGCGGTGCTTCTCACCGGCGGCCAGGGGAGCGACGGCCGCTCCATCCAGATCTTTCTGGGCCGCCGAGGGACGGCGGTGTTGTGGGAATATACCATCCTGAACACGGACCTGCAAGCCCACCTGGATGCGTTTGCCCAGGTTCTGGTGGAGTTTTCAACTGAAAAGGAGGGACCAGTATGAAGTGGAAGATTTTCGATTGGCTGCCCTTTTTGAAACGGTGGAAGGAGAACTTCTGGGACCGGCTCTCACCCGCCCTGGGCTTCGACACCCCCGCTGTCCAGGCGTGGCTGGAGGACCGGGCGGCCCAGGGACTGTTCCTGGAGCGATATCGGTGGCTGTGCGACTTTGCGACGGGGGAGCCCAGGGCGGTCCGCTACCGGCTGGAACCTTTGTCCCGGCGGGAAAAGGCCCCGGACGGGCACCGGCGGGAGCTGTTCGGCCAGCTGGGCTGGCAGTACGTCTGCACCGTGGGAAAAAGCTGGCATATCTGGCGCTGTGACGACCCGTCGGCCCCGGAGCTTTTCACGGACCCGGAGACCGAGGGAGACGCCTACCTCTATATGCTGCGGCGCCAGCGCAAGGTCACGCTGTGGCTATGGGCCGCTGCCGCTGTCATTCTGGCTCTGCTGGTTTGGGACTTCTCCTCCGGGCCGTATCTGCTGAAAGCTGCGGACCACTGGTCTACCTGGTGGATCACCGTTGTAGAGTGGCTGAACGTTGCTGCTCTGGCTCCGGTGGGCATTTACAGCTATGGAGTGTTCCATCGGTACATCCGGGCGCTGAAGCTGGGCCTTCCCCATCCACACCGGGGCCCCTACCGCCGGGCCCGGGCCATGTCCGTGGTGCTGGTGGTGTTCTGGGCGGTGGTTTTCCTGACCCGGGTGGCCTACATCCTCCAGCCCTCCTCCCATGCCCTGGAGCCGGTGGAGACCTTTGACCGGCCGGTGCTGTGCGTGTCCCTGGCAGAACTGGGAGACACGCCGCCCCAGCGGACGCCGGAGGCCCTGCGGATTCAGACCTTCACCACCCGGGAATCCTGGTGGGTCAGCGAGGGAAACTACGACGATCCCCCCTTTGTTCTGGCCAAGTACTACCGCATGTGGCTGCCCTTCCAGGCCCAGCGGATGGCGGAGGCCTGGGTGGAGCAGTCGGCGGAGTGGAAAGGCGAGTTGGAGCCCCTTTCCCACCCGGATCTGGACGGGGCCTGGCAATTCCGCTTCGCCGGTGGAACACAGCTGCTGCTGGTTCGTCAGGGTGCCCAGCTGCTGGAATACCAGTATGACGGAGAATTGGACCTTGGCGAAAAGCTGGACGTGTTTGCCGCCGCCCTGGAGCGGTACGGGTCGGGAGATACTCTATAAACAGCCGCGAGACTGCGGAGAGTATCGGCCTGCGGACTTCTGCAATGCGGTCAATGCGACATCCTGACCGAAGCAGCGGGACCGGACGGGATTCCGCCTGCCGTGACGCGGGGAAGTTTGCAGGTGCTTCCGGCGAAGCGCCCCACTTTCCGCCGCCGGTTTTGGATAGGTTCATCGGTCCGTCGGCTTGGGAAACAGGATGAAAGAACAGGGCGTCTCCTTCATAGGATAGAGGTGGAGAGGGGGGAGTGCCGTGGATGCCGTGGAGTGGAGCACCAGTGTGTACGCCGCAGCCGTGGCCATTGCCAAAAACGCTGAGAGCCGGGAGGAGCTGGTACGGCTGGCGCTGCTGTTCACCCAGCTGGGGACCATCCTTTCCACCCTGGCGGCCCTCCAGGCATTGGACCAAAACACCACCGCCGGAGACTCCCGGGCGGCAGACCTCAGTACGCTGTGACAGCGGAGCATTGTGGAAAAAATCCAGGAATTCATGAAAAAATCTCCCGTCCGGCAGATGCCCGGGACGGGAGATTTTGTATGGATGAAAAATGGCTTGCGGGTCACTGGATAGAATAGGGGCGCAGATGCTTTTCGTCAATTTATAAGAGCAGACAGGGTAATACGCTTTACAGATTGAGACCATAAATCCGGTTGGCGTTCTGGAAAAACACCCCTTCCCAGCGGGCCGGGGGAATCACAAGGCGGAGAAAGTCGATATACTCCCCTAAGTTTACAATGGGCCAGTCGGTGCCGAACATCAGATCGTCCCAGCGGTCCATGGCGGTCAGATAGGTTTGCAGCAGGTGAATCCAGCCGGACTGCTCCGCCTGGAACTTGATCAGATCCACCCGGCCCTCCAGCAGGCCGGAAAGATCCGCCGACACGTTGGGGTTCTTCTCCACCACCGCCGCGGCGCTCTCCAGGAAGGGGTTGCCGAAGTGGCACATGACGAACCGGGTGTCCGGATGGTCTGCCGCCACCTCGTCCAGCACCAGGGGATGACAGTATTTTAAATGGGCCGAGGCGGAGGCGGTGAGGCCCATGTGAATCGCCACCGGCTTTCCGTACTGGGCCGCCAAAGCGTAGACCGGCTCATACAGCCTGTCCCACAGCCAGATGCGGTTGTAGCCGGGATACAGCTTCACGCCGCAGCAGCCGGGACGGGAGAGGTGGGCCTCGATGATGTCTGGCAGACGGTCCGGAGCTGTGTCTCCATTATGCAGCAGGGAGCTGTCCAGACCCACGCAGTAGTGAAACAGGTCCGGCGGGTAGTTGTGGTCCGCCGGGTCCAGGCTGCGGTTGCCCATGACTACGCCGTGGACAATGCCCAGCTCCCCGTACACCTGCCGCAGGTGCGCCGCGCTGTTGTGGTGGCCCACCGCCTGGGCCATGTCCTCGAAGCGGGATTCCGTCTCGGGGAACAGGTGCAGGTGAGCGTCGATGATACGCATGAAAATCCCTCTTTTCCCAATGAGCAAAACGCTGTGTCCCTTCCTAGTATAGCTGATTTTTCCACAGAATCAACCGTCGGCATTGCCGGCGGCGGGGCGCTGTTCAGATGTCCGGAATGGCGATCAGATCCATCAGGGCGTCCAGGTCCGAAGCCTGGGGCAGGTAGTAGGTACGCTCCCATCGCAGCCTGTACCCGTCTTGAAAGGCGACCCGCACCGTCTGTTCATGGAATGCGATCCAGAAGGTGCCGTCGGGCCCGTCATAGGAGACGCCCAACAAGGGGTAGACCTCCGAAAAGGTATAGTTGTCGGTGAGATACTCCAGTTCCAGTCCTTCCAGACCGGCGGTCAGGGCGTCCGGGTCTTCACAGGCACAGGTGTAGGTTTTGTCGGGCGTGGCCCACCGCGCCACGCAAAACGTATAATCCTCCATCCGCCCGCTGGGGAAGAAGGCCTCCGCCCCGGTGGTGTGTCCGTAGGCCAGGGCCGTGTAGCCGCAGGTCATGGTGAGCACCAGCGCCGCCGCCCCGGCCAGCAGGGCCCCGCCGGAGCGCTTGGCGGGGTGGATGACATTGCGCAGCCGGTACCGCAGGGTTTGGGCGGAGGCGGAGAGGCAGGTGGTAAAGCCCCGGGTGTCGCCGGCGGTAGTCAGCAGCAGCTCTGCGTACCGGCGGCGCTTCTCCTCTCCAATCCCCATCACCACCGTCTCGTCACAGCTGAGCTCCAGGTCCTGGGCGCTGCGCTCCATAGCCATCCACATCAATGGGTTGAACCAGCACACGGCGGTGCAGAAGACCAGAAAGAACTTGGTGCCGCTGTCCCGGCGGCCGATGTGGATGATCTCGTGGCGCAGGACCAGGGCCAGCTCCTCCGGGGTATAGGCCCGCTCCGGCAGCACCACCCGGGTGGTCCGGAGAAAGAGGCCGATGCTCAGTGGCGTGGCTGTGGCGGGGGAGATTACCAGGGTCCGATCGATCTTCTGATAGCCGGCGTTCTCCAGCTCCCGCCGCCACAGGGCCAGATAGTCCGGGTCCTCCACTGGCCGGGCGTCCTTCAGCAGGGAACGGCGGAAGCGCAGGTGGCCGACGATCTTCCATCCCAGCACGGCGCAGAACCCCGCGGCCCAGACCGCCACCATCGCCGCCGCGGGCACCGGCAAAGAGATCACCCACCGGGGCAACCGCAGCTCCATGAAGGAGAGGGCTGTGTAGTAGAGATAGTTGGGCAGCAGCCACAGCAATGCGCAGGTCCGGGCGCTGATCCGCCGCCGCAGAAGGGGAAGGGCCGGCAGCAGAATGACGTAGTAGACGCAGATGCTGAAGAAAATGGGAAAGCACATGGACAGCAGGTTGTGCGGAATGGACGCTTGGTCGTCAGACAGTAGAATCAGCAGTGCCAGGAAGGGGAGAGCGGTCAGCAGCAGCACCGGGATGACGGAGCCGTAGCGAACCTGCCCCTGCTTCGGAGGCAGGGGGTCCAGATCCTGTTCATCCATCTGATAGATGTGCCAGGCAAGGGTACCGGCGATGATGCAGGAAACCAGCCCTCGAATCACGATTTCGCTGCTCATAGCCGTTCCTCCTCCAGCAGCTCCCGGAGCTGGGCCAGCTCCTCCCGGCTCAGTCCGCTGTCGCACAGGGCGGCGGCGAAGGTGGACACGCTGCCGCCGCAGAGCTTACGGAAAAAGGCTCCGCTCTGGGCGGCCAGATACTCCGCCTGGGACACCAGCGGCCGGTACAAACTGCGGCGTCCGGCTTTCTCCCCGGCCACGAAGCCCTTTTCCCCCAGCCGGGTCAGGATGGTCAGCACCGTGGTGGGCGCCATGGGGTGGGTGGCGCGCAGGCGGTCCTCCAGCTCCGCGGCGGAGGCAGGGCCGCCGCAGGCCCACAGCGCCTGCATCACTGCCAGCTCCCCGTCCGGCAGACGGCGGATGGTCCGGTCCATGAGATCACTTCCTCTACATTTGTAGTATATTTATATTCTACACTTGTAGAAAAATGCTGTCAAGGGGAGCGTGCGGAAAATCCCAAGGGAAAAGGAATGAAAACCCGGCGGCGGAGCATACGCTCCGCCGCCGGGTGGTGGGATGGATGAAATGATGGATGGTCACACGATTTTGCGGAGAAACCGGGGTTCCACCGCGTCTTTTTGCTCCGAAAAGTAACGGATGATGTCCTTTCTGGTGACGATGCCGGTGAAATTGCCCAGATCGTCCACCACGGGGATGAAGTTCTGCTGCATGGCGCTGGTGACCAGCTCCTCCATGCTGACGGTGATGGGGACGGGGGGATACGCGTCCACGTTCAGAATGTCCCGGATTCGCAGGTCCTCCAGCTCCTTCATGGACAGGGGGTGATGGGCGTCCTCTCCGGACAGAAGGCGCCATAGGAAGTCGCCCTCGCTGACGGTGCCTGCGTACCGGCCGTCCCGGGTGATCACGGGGATGGCGGTGTAGCCATGGTAGCGCATCTTCTCCAGGCCCTGACGGAAGGTGTAGTCATCATATAGGTAAGCGACGGTGTTTTTGGGGAGCAGAAAATAGGCAATGTTCACTTCGCTGCTTCCTTTCTGGGGCGGCGCGCCGCCCGTAATGTGGCCCTTCCGGCCTTTCTATTTATAGTATACAGGACCCGCCGGAGAATTGGTGAATAATCTATGAAATCTGCCCTGAGAAAGGCTTTACTTTTGTCGGGCAGGCTGGTATCATGGGAGCGTGATATATGCAACAGAGAGGAGGCGGCCGCCGTGCTGACCCAGCAGGAGCTGGAAAAAAATCCGTTGTTTCAGGATATCAGCTACGACAGCTATCAACAGATGCTCGTCTGCTTCCAGGCGGTGCAGAGGAGCTACCGGCCCGATGAGGTTCTCTATGACTTTGCCGGCCCCCACAGCAATGCCGTGGGCATTCTGGAGCGGGGAGAGGCGTCCCTGATCCGCATTGACGAGGAGGGCGTGGTTACCGTGCTGGAGGAGCTGGGCCCCGGCGGCGTCTTTGGCAAGAGCCTGGCCTTTTCCGGTTCCCGGCGGGACAGCCTGGAGGTGGTGTGCCGTACCCCCTGTGATGTGTCATTTATCGACTATCCCCATATCCTTAAGCGCTGTGAGCGGGCCTGCACCCACCACAGCCTGCTGGTGCAGAACATGCTGCGGCTGATCTCTGAAAAGGCCCAGAGCCTCAGCCAGCGGGTGGACGTGCTCTCCCGCCGCTCCATCCGGGAGAAACTCCTGTGCTACTTCCGGCAGCTGGCGGAAAAGGCGGGGGGGAACACCTTTCAGCTGCCATTCTCCCTCAGCACCCTGGCGGACTACATCGCCACGGACCGCAGCGCCATGATGCGGGAACTGAAACGGCTGCGGGAGGAGGAGATCATCCGCTCCGACGGGCGGCGGATCACCCTGCTGGTCTGAAAGAGAACACCCTTTGACAACAGAGGGGTGACGTTGAGAGATTTCCGTAAAAACTGGAGAAAACGCATTGACGGCGTATTCCATATATGTTAAAATGTAAACAATGTGCCGCCGGAGGCCTTCGGCGGCAGACGCGAAAATACGAGGATTCGGGAAAGAAGGAAGGACTATGTATCGCATCGTGAGAAAAGAGGCTCTCCGCCCTACCGTCACCCTGTACGAGATCGAGGCGCCGCTGGTGGCCAAGAAGGCCCAGCCCGGTCAGTTCATCATTCTGCGGGTGGACGAGAACGGCGAGCGTATCCCCATTACGATCAATGCCTACGACCCTGAGAAGGGCACCGTCACCATCATTGTCCAGACCGTGGGCGCCACCACGGAAAAGCTCAGCCACATGAAGGAGGGCGACTGCCTCCAGGACTTTGTGGGCCCCCTGGGCAAGCCCACCGAAACCGAGGGCAAGAAGAAGGTCTGCGTGGTGGGCGGCGGCGTTGGCTGCGCCATCGCCTATCCCGTGCTGAAGAAGTTCCACGACTCCGGCGCTGAGGTCCACGCGGTCATCGGCTTCAAGAGCAAGGACCTGGTGATTCTGGAGGATCAGTTCCGGGCCGCCAGCAGCGTGCTGAAGGTCTGCACCGACGACGGCTCCTATGGTCAGAAGGGTCTGGTCACCGACGCTTTGAAGGAATTGATTGACGCCGGCAACCAGTACGACGAGGTCTTCGCCATTGGGCCCATGATCATGATGAAGTTCGTCTCCAAGACCACCGAGCCATACGGTATCCCCACTACCGTGTCCATGAGCCCCATCATGATCGACGGCACCGGTATGTGCGGCGGCTGCCGGCTGAGCGTGGGCGGCGAGATGAAGTTCGCCTGCGTGGACGGCCCCGACTTTGACGGCCACAAGGTGGACTGGGATCTGGCGGTCAAGCGCAACCAGATGTACCGGGAGTTTGAGGCCCACAAGTACGAGGAGACCTGCAACCTGTTCAAAAAGGAGGCCGAATAACCATGGCCAACATGTCTTTGACCAAGAATCCCATGCCCTCTCAGGACCCCAATGTGCGCAACAAGAATTTCAGCGAGGTGGCCCTGGGCTATACCGAGGAGCAGGCTCTGGACGAGGCACAGCGCTGCCTGCACTGCAAGAACAAGCCCTGCATGACCGGCTGCCCGGTCATGGTACATATCCCCGAATTTATTGAGGAGGTGGCCAAGGGCAACTTCGAGGCCGCCTATCAGATCATCTCCGCCACCAGCGCTCTGCCTGCCGTCTGCGGCCGTGTCTGCCCCCAGGAGACCCAGTGCGAGAAGTACTGCGTCCGGGGCAAAAAGGGCGAGCCCGTGGCCATCGGCCGTCTGGAGCGGTTCGTGGCCGACTGGCACAACGCCCATACCTGCGAAGTGCCTCCCAGACCCACGCCCAACGGTCACCGCGTGGCCGTGGTGGGCTCCGGCCCTGCGGGCCTGACCTGCGCCGGTGACCTGGCCCGGAAGGGATACGACGTCACCGTGTTCGAGGCCCTGCACCTGGCCGGCGGCGTGCTGGTCTACGGCATCCCCGAGTTCCGTCTGCCCAAGGCCATCGTCCAGAAGGAAGTGGACGGTCTGAAGGCCATGGGCGTCACCATCGCCACCGACACCGTGGTGGGCCGCACCATCTCCATCGACGAGCTGATGGAGGAGCAGGGCTTCGAGGCCGTGTTTATCGGCTCCGGCGCGGGATTGCCCATGTTTATGAATATCCCCGGCGTCAATTACCGCGGCGTATACTCTGCCAACGAGTTCCTGACCCGCATCAACCTGATGAAGGCCTACCTGCCCGACTCCGACACCCCCATTCAGCGTCCTAAGCGGGTGGCCGTGGTTGGCGGCGGCAACGTGGCCATGGACGCCGCCCGCTGCGCCAAGCGCCTGGGCGCCGAGGTTTACATCGTCTACCGCCGCGGCATGGAGGAGCTCCCCGCCCGTAAGGAAGAGGTGGAGCACGCCGAGGAGGAGGGCATCATCTTCAAGACCCTCAATAACCCCGTGGAGATCTTCGCCGACGAGAACGACGACGTCAACAAGATCCGCTGCATCCAGATGGAGCTGGGTGAGCCGGACGCCTCCGGCCGCCGCCGTCCCATCGAGATTCCCGGCAGCGAGTTCGACATCGACGTGGACTGCGTCATCATGGCTCTGGGCACCAGCCCCAACCCCCTGATCAAGTCCACCACCAAGGGCCTGGAGATCAACAAGAAGGGCGGCATCGTGGTCAACGAGGACGGCCTGACCTCCAGAGAGAATGTCTACGCCGGCGGCGACGCCGTCACCGGCGCTGCCACCGTCATTCTGGCCATGGGCGCCGGCAAGACCGCCGCCAAGGCCATCGATGAGCAGCTCAGCGGCAAATAAGAACCAGCATTTGAACCTGCGGGGCGGGCGGCGTCAGCCGCCCGCCCTCTTTGCCGCAAAGTGTCGAATTGCCTTGACACTCCGGGCCAGGGACGATACAATCAAGTCAACCAAACGTCCGCCGGAAGAAGTGGAAGCCGCGGCGCTCCGCCGCAGCGGCACGGGACGGACATTATAAAACGCGTACTTATGGAGGAAACGAACATGGCTTATTGCAGACATTGCGGCGCCCCCATCGATGATTATGCCCTGACCTGCCCTCACTGCGGCGCGCGGCAGGACGGCAGCGGAAACACCCCAGTGTCGGACAACGGCGGCTTTTTGTGGGGCCTTTTGGGCTGCTGCATCCCCTTGGCGGGCTTGATCCTGTTCCTGGTATGGAAGGACACCAAGCCCCGTACCGCCAAGGCGGCGGGCATCGGCGCCCTGGTGTGCGTGATCGCCTATGTGCTGCTGTACGTGATTGCGGCGGTTGCGGGCGTCGGTGCGGCCATGTTCTATGCCTATTAAACTGCGGTGTTGCCTCCGGCGGTGGCTGCCCGTTGTCTTCGGGTGCCACTGCCGGCCGGACCGCTCCTTCCGTTTTCGGGATGGCACCCCGTTCCCCATCTGCGCCCGGTGTACCGGGGAGCTGGCCGGCATTCTGGCCGCCGCCGCCACATATTGGCTCATCCGCCCACCGGCTGCTGTGGCCGCCGTGCTGCTGCTCCCCATGGTGGCCGATGGTTTTGCCCAGATGCTCACCCCTTATGAGAGCGGCAATTATCGGCGGCTGGTCACAGGGACCCTGTTCGGCTACGGGCTGACGGTGCTGCTGTTTTTGTCTCTGGGCTGGGCGTACCAGTGGGGCTTTGGGGTTGGACTGAGACTGCTGGGGAAGCAGAGCCGCTGAAACCCTAAGGGATGCAAGGGCCCCTTAAAGAAGCGCGCTTGTTCCATCCCGGCGTAAACCATTTTCTAAAGCAGCCATGGTGAGCGGCTGCCATTGCCTGAAAAGTAAAGCCCCCGGCGGAACTTCCGCCGGGGGCTTTTTGACAGTTTACAGGTCCACCACCGTCACGTCATGTCCGGTGGAGGGCAGGAATTTGCGGAGAACATCCTCCGTTTTCAGCTTCAGGCTGCTGGTGCAGATACAGGGGTGGCAGGAAAACCACTCCGCTTCGTACACCTCCCGCTCCATCAGCAGGCGGACCTGATGCTCCGTGTCGTTCATGAGGCCCAGCACCGTGGCGGAGCCGGGGGTGCACCGCAGCAGCTCCCACAGCGCCTCCTCCGGGGCGAAGGAGAGCCGGGCGGAGCCGATCTGATGACTTAAGTCCTTGGTGTGAAAGGGCTTGTCGGGGCCCATGGCCAGCAGGTAGAACTGGGTCTTCTGCCGGTTGCAGAGAAACAGGTTTTTGCAGATGGGCATACCCAGCACCTCACTGACGGCGGCGCACTTTTCCATGTTGTCGGCGGGCTCGCTGGAGACCCGGTCATAGTCGATGCCCAGGCGCTCCAGGGCTTCGAAGGCGGCGGCCTCCTGGGGCAGCAGCTCCCCCTCAGGCCGGGTGTTGTGATACAGCTGTGAGATCTCCATTTACTTGTCTCCTTCCAGCAGCTTTTCGCCGGCCCGGTAGATGTCTCCGGCGCCAACGGTCAGCACCAGGTCGCCGGGCCGGACCACCTTCCGCAGCTCCGCCGCCGTCTTGTCCAGGGTGGAGCAGTATACGGAGCCGGGGATCTCCCGGCAAAGGTCGGCGGAGGAGATGCCCAGGGTGTTCTGCTCCCGGGCGGCGAAGATCTCCGCCACGATGGCCACGTCCGCCAGCTTCAGCTCCTCCACGAAGCGGCCAAAGAGCTTGGCGGTGCGGGAGTAGGTGTGAGGCTGGAAGGCCACCACCAGCCGCTTGTACTGGGTCAGCTCCCGGCAGGTGGAGAGCAGGGCGTGGAGCTCGTCGGGGTGGTGGGCGTAGTCGTCGTAGATGTCGGCGCCGTTCCAGGTTCCCTTGAACTCAAAGCGCCGCCCGGCGCCGGTAAAGCCGGAAAGTCCCTCCTCCACGGCGCTGCCCGGCAGGCCCAGCACATAAGCGGCGGACGCCGCCGCCAGGGCGTTGAGCACATTGTGGTGCCCGTGGACCCGCAGGGCGGCATGGGCATAGGTTTTGCCGCGGATGACGATGTCAAAGACAGGGAAACCGTCCTCTTCCCGGAGGTTTGCGGCGGTGCAGTCCGCCGGATGGTCCAGGCCGAAGGTCAGCAGGGGTCGGTCAATGCCCGCCACGGACTCCATGGCGGAAGCGTTGTCGGCGTTGACTACCACAGTACCGGCGGCGGGCACCAGCTCCGCAAAGGTGCGGAAGGAATGCTGGATGTCTTTGAGATCCTTGAAGAAGTCCAGATGGTCCTCCTCCACGTTGAGGATCACCGCCACCGTGGGGAAGAAGCTCAAAAAGCTGTTACAGTACTCGCAGGATTCCAGAATGATGGTGTCTCCCTGACCCACCCGGT
>CATZYY010000030.1 GCA_958426425.1 uncultured Oscillospiraceae bacterium | reverse complement strand
TACAGGTCGGCGCCCATGCCGGCCACGTCGCCCACGTTGTCGCCCACGTTGTCGGCGATGGTGGCGGGGTTGCGGGGGTCGTCCTCGGGGATGCCAGCCTCCACCTTGCCCACCAGGTCGGCGCCCACGTCGGCGGCCTTGGTGTAGATGCCGCCGCCCACACGGGCGAACAGCGCCATGAAGGAGGCGCCCATGCCGTTCATCACCATGATGTTGCCCAGCTGGACGGGATCATTCACGGCGAAGCCATAGCGCAGGATGAAGAACCAGAGCGTGATGTCCAGCATGCCCAGGCCCACCACGGTGAAGCCCATAACGGAGCCGGAGGAGAAGGCCACCCGCAGGCCCTTGTTCAGGCTCTCAGAGGCGGCCTGGGCGGTACGGGCGTTGGAGTTGGTGGCGATCTTCATGCCGATGAAGCCCGCCAGCATGGACCAGATACCGCCGGTCAGGAAGGCGAAGGGAGTGAACTGGGAGAGCATCTTTCCACCGGAGCCGAAGGCGATCACCAGCAAGATGATGAACACCACCACAAAGACCTTGAACACTGTGGTGTACTGCTGCCGGAGGTAGGCGTTGGCGCCCGCGCGAATGGACGCCGCGATCTTCTTCATTTTTTCGTTGCCTTCAGAGTAGGACATGACCTTGCTTTGCTGCATCTTGGCGAACGCGAGGGCGATGACGGCGCCCACGAATCCAATCCAAAACAGGTTTTCCATTTTTACTCCACTCCTTTTTGTGTTGTACAGTGCTTAATTATTCTAACACATGCAAAGGTTTTTTCAAGTAACCCCGGCATAAATTTTTACGCAAACGTTGTAATTTTTACGTTTTGCCCAAAAAATGGTTTGTAAAATTAGTGCTTTTCTTTTATTAACCAGGAAAATTTTCGTTGTTTTTGCGATTTTATAGCGCAAATCATGATAATTCTTTGACAAAAACAGGGCTTCGAAAACCATGGTTTTCGAAGCCCTACATCCTTTTGCAAATTTTGCATAGCTTTTCTATAAATTTTGCGTAAATGTTTGCGTACTCAGTAGACCAGCTGGAAATCTGTGAAAACCCAATTCTCCTCTATGAATTCATAGGGGAAGGCATAGCACTCTACTCCGATCACCTCTCCGCTGGCACTGTCCAGCAGATCCACTGTCACTTCCACGGAATAGACCGTTTCACTCTCCTGGGTTACCATCACTTCCACAGAGCCCTTGCTGCGCGCCTTCTCCCGGCTGATGTCCACGGCGGCATACAACGCGCCATCCACATCCCGATAAGCCGGGTGGTCGCCCTGCTCCAGCAGCCGGTCGGTCAGCTCCTGGGAAAATACCACCCGCAGGTACGCCCGCAGGTCTGCCAAATCCTCGATTCCGGGATAGTCCACTTTCTGATAAAGCCACCCGTCCACTGTCTCCTGCTGGGACGTGGTGGGCAGAGGGGTCAGATCAAACCACCCATAGGCATTCACCGCCCGGTCATAGGCACTGCGAATCTCCCCCTCTGTCAAGGGACGGGCCTGCCCTTCCACCAACGTTGAGGAAAAATCCGCTTCTTCCTGCGCCGTCTCCGCCGAACGGGCGGCAAGGCCCCCTTGGCCGCAGCCAGACAGGACCAGCAACGCCAGCAGCACCAGCAACACAGTCCTCTTTTTCATTCCGCTCTCTCCTTTTGCGGCGGACCTCCTTCCGCCGCCCTTCCGCCCCATGCGGAAACCACACATTTTCTAGCTTTAGCGTATCATATCTGCCTCCAAAATTCTACGTCTTTTTCCAATTTTCCTCAAATTTTCTCCCGGTTTTTTCGTCTTAAAAGCAGCGGACCACCCGGCGTATACCGGGCGGTCCGCTGTGGGGTCTGCCTATAATCAACCGGCCTGAGGCCGAAGAACAGTCGGAAAAAGAAAAAATCCACGCCCTGCGGCGTGGCCTTCCCTGTTGGCTTTTTACCGTTCACTATGACCCCACTGGGTGTCCGTAAAGATCAGATCATCCACATCTCCAGGCGCAACTCGTACTGCGTGCAGCATCGTCATCCCTCCCTTCTTTTATTTTATGTAAACAGTATAGCATGCTTTTTTTATATTGTCAAGAAAAATTTATACAGATTATATAAAATCTATGTTAGATTTTTGTCGATTTTTTCACTTATATCCAGCTTGTTCCTTGTGAGAGGTGTCCGTATAATACAGGGTATAAATAGTTTGTAGTATAAATTATCTACAAAGGAGGGCGGGCACATGTCCACAGAGATCCTGCGGCAGCAGTTGATTGAATCCCTGCGGAGCATCTACGGTCTGGAGGCCTTCGGTGCCCTGGCCGATCTGCTGCAGGGGGAATCCCTGGCTCTAACCTATCTTCTGGAACATCAGGGGCGAGAGGTGTACCCCTCGGATTTGAGCCGGGAGCTGCATCTGTCCCGTTCCCGGATCACCGGAGCCCTGACCTCCCTGGGCAGAAAGGGGCTGGTGTCCACCCACCACTCCCAGGCGGACCGGCGCCGGGTCCAGGTATCCATCACGGACCAGGGGGCGGAGCTGATCGCCGGCAGGCTGGCGCGCATGGAGGCGTATTTTGACAAGATGCTGCAGGGGTTGGGAGAGCCTGATGCCAAAACCCTCATTGCCCTGATTCACCGATGCGTGGAGGTGATGGAGCAATGAGCGATGCCTTTGTCTCCTTTTCCCATGTATCCAAGGTCTATCGCACCGGTGAGGTGGAGATCCGGGCGGCGGACGACGTGACCTTTTCTGTAAAGAAGGGGGAATTTGTCGTCATCGTTGGCCCCTCCGGCGCCGGCAAGACCACGGTGCTGAACATGCTGGGGGGCATGGACGCATGCTCCGGCGGCACCATCACCGTGGACGGTGAGATCGTCAGCGACTACAATGCCCGGCAGCTGACCGGCTACCGCCGTCACGACATCGGGTTCGTGTTTCAGTTTTACAACCTGGTCCAAAACCTGACGGCCCTGGAGAACGTGGAGCTGGCGGCTCAGATCTGCCGGGACCCCCTGGATGCGGCCACCGTGCTGGATGAAGTGGGTCTGACGGACCGGAAGGACAACTTCCCCGCCCAGCTCTCCGGCGGCGAGCAGCAGCGGGTGGCCATTGCCCGGGCTCTGGCGAAAAATCCCAAGCTGCTGCTGTGCGACGAGCCCACCGGGGCTTTGGACTACCAGACCGGCAAGGCCATTTTGAAGCTCCTCCAGGATACCTGCCGGGATAAGGGCGTGACGGTCATCGTCATCACCCACAACAGCGCCCTGACCCCCATGGCGGACCGGGTCATCCGTATCCGCAACGGCACCGTGGCGGAGGAGATTCTCCAGGAACACCCCACCCCGGTGGAGCAGATCGAGTGGTGAGCCTCCGCTGACGGCAGCCCCCTTCTACAATCCATGTGAAGACTTAAACCCCATTTGAAAGACAGAGAGGCGGTGAGCGGGTGAAGGCCATTCAAAAGGACTTTTGGCGGGAGATCCAATACACCCGCAGCCGCTTTGCGTCCATTTTGATTTTGGTGGCCCTGGCGGTAGCCTTTTTGTCGGGCCTGCGGTGCACCGCCCCGGACATGAAGAACACCTGCGATACCTATTTGGATCAGCAAAACTTTATGGACATCCAGGTAATGTCCACCCTGGGCCTGACGGAGGAGGACTTGGAGGCCCTGCTGGCTCAGCCAGGCATCTCCGGCGGGGAGATCGGCTGGGCCATCGACGCCTACGCCCAGACCCCGGACCTGGACATCGTGGTAAAGGTCCACTCCCTGCCCAAGGAGCTGAACACCGTCACCCTGACGGAGGGGCGGATGCCCCGTGCCGTGGACGAGTGCGTGGTGGAGGAGCACCTGCTGGAGCTGCTGGACCTGGAGATCGGAGACTCTCTGACACTGGCTACTTCCGGTGACTATGAGGACGCCCTGCGCCGGGATACCGTGACCATCGTGGGCGTGGTGGTAAGCCCCCTGTACATCAGCGTGGAGCGGGGCACCTCCACCCTGGGCACCGGGCAGGTGGCGGCATACCTGTATCTGCCCCGGAAGGCCTTTACCATGGACTCCTATACCGCACTGTACCTGACTGTGGAGGGGGCGGCGGAGGAGACCGCCTTCTCCGCGGAATATGACGACCTGGTGGACGGCGTGGTGGACGCTCTGGAGCCCCTGGGCAAGGAGCGGGCCAAGCTGCGGCGGGAGAGCCTGGTGGACGACGCCACGGAAAAGCTGGACGAGGCCCAGGCGGAACTGGACGACGCCAAGGCGGAGGCGGCGCAGGAGATCGCCGATGCAGAGGCCGAGCTGGCCGATGCCCGGCAAGAGCTGGACGACGGCTGGGCGGAATACTACGACGGTCTGGACACCTTCCGCCGGGAGATCGCCGACGCGGAGCAGGAGATCGCCGACGGTGAACAGGAACTGGTCGACGCCCTGGCGGAGCTGCAGGACGGTGAGCAGGAGCTGATCGACGCCCGACGGGAGCTGGACGACGGCTGGCAGGAGTACTACGACGGCCTGGAGGAATACCAGGAGAACCGGGAAAAGGTGGACGACGGCTGGGACGAGTACTACGACGGCCTGGCCGAATACCGGGACGGCGTGGACCAGCTGGAGGACGCTTACCGGCAGCTGATCGACGGAGAAAACCAATATTGGGACGGCAAAAACCAGCTGGACCAGTTCGTCAAGTCCTATCTTCTGACCAATCCCCGGCTGGGGGCTTACGGCTCCTCCGATGCCCTGGGCGCTGCCCTGCAGGCGGAGGGTACCGGCGGCGGTCCCGCCCACGACGCCGTGGAAGGCGCCCTGGGCGATCTGCAAACCCAGATCTCCGGCCTGCAGACCGCCGTGGAGAACCTGGACCGGCTGGAGGCGGCCCGTCCCCAGCTGACCGGGGGCATCGCCGCCCTGGAAACTCAGATTGCCGCCCTGGAACAGCAGATTGCCGCCCTGGAACAGGCCGGCGGCGAGACCGGCGGCGGCGAGGTCATCCCGAATCCGGACCGTCCCCAGGAAGACCCCGACGGCGAACAGGCGCAGACGGACCCGGCGGCGCTGTCCGTGGTCCTGGTCCACGGCGACAGTCAGCTGGAGGCGCTGCGCCAGCAGCTCTCCGCCGCGCAGGCGCAGAAGGCGGAGCTGGAGCAGCAGCTATCCCAGACCGACGCCGGTCTTCGGCAGATCGACCAGATGCTGTCCGCCCAGGGCCTGGACCGGGCTTCCGCCCGGCAGACGCTCAAGCAGCTGGAGGCGGCCTCCGGCCAGATTCCCGCCAGCGCCGCCGCCCTGCGGCGCAATTATGCCCAGCTGTCTGACGCCAAGCGGCAGTTGGAGGACGGCTGGGAGGACTACTGGGACGGTCAGGAGGAGCTGGAGGACGCCAAGGAACAACTGGACGAGGCCAAGGCGGAGCTGGAGGACGCGGAGGCGGAGCTCTCCGACGGCAAGGCCGAGCTGGACGACGCCCTGGGAGAGCTCAACGACGGCGAGGCGGAGTACGCCGACGGCAAGGCGGACCTGGAGGACGGCTGGCAGGAGTACTACGACGGTCTTCAGGAACTGGAGGATGGGAAACAGACCCTGGCGGAGGAGCGCGCCGACGGCCAGCGGGAGCTCAACGACGCCCTGGCGGAGCTGCGGGACGGCGAGGCCGAGTACGCCGACGGCTATCAGGAATATCTGGACGGCAAGGCGGAGGCGGAGGAGAAAATCGCCGACGCGGAAAACCAGTTAGCCGACGCCCGGCGGAAAATCGCCGACATTGGCGACAGTGAATGGTACATCCTCAGCCGGGACTCCAACCCCGGCTACCTGGGCTTCGGCCAGGACGCAGACCGAATGGGCAATCTGTCCTCGGTGTTTCCGGTGCTGTTCTTCCTGGTGGCGGCCTTGGTGTGCCTGACCACCATGACGAGAATGGTGGATGAGCAGCGCGTCCAGATCGGCTCCCTGAAAGCCCTGGGCTACACCCGCTGGACCATCTCCCGGAAGTACCTGGGCTACGGGCTGCTGCCGGCCCTGATGGGCGGCGGGCTGGGCCTTGGGATCGGCTTTACTCTGTTCCCCACCATGATCTTCACCGCCTACCAGATCATGTACGACGTGCCGGACATTGAACTGACCTTCTATCCCGGCATCGCCTCCGCAGCGGTGGGCGCCGCGGCGGCCTGCACCACCGTATCCACCCTGGCGGCATGTCTGGCCACCCTGGCGGACACACCGGCCAGCCTCATGCGGCCCCGGGCCCCCAAGGCTGGCAAGCGGGTGCTGCTGGAGTACGTCCGCCCCCTGTGGCGGCGGATGAGCTTCAACCAGAAGGTGACGGCCCGAAACCTGCTGCGCTATCAAAAGCGGTTTTGGATGACGGTCATCGGCATCGGCGGCTGCACCTCCCTCATCATCGTGGGCTTCGGCCTCCGGTCCTCCCTGCTGAGCACCATGGACCGCCAGTACCAGGACATCTATCACTACACCGCCCAGGTGACGGTGGCGGACAACCTGCTGGATACAGAGCGGGCGGCTATTGACCGCTATCTGGACGGCAGCGCCGATGTGGTGGACACCCTGCCCTGCTACCTGACAAACGTCACGGCGGAGACGGACCATTACTCCACCACCGCCTATCTGGAGGCGGCGGACCCTGCCCGGCTGGGGGACTTTGTGACACTGCGGACCATGGAGGGCGAGCCTCTGACCGTGCCGGAGGAGGGGGCCGTCATCGACCAGAAGCTCTCGGAGCTGCTGGACGTTGGGCCGGGAGACACCCTGACCGTGGACGGCGACACCCGTGCGGAGATTACCGTGGCGGCGGTGACGGAGCACTATCTGGGCCACTTCATCTATCTCTCTCCGTCCTATTACGAGACGGTATTCGGAGAGGACTACCGGGAGAGCGCCTTTTTGCTGACATTGACCAGCAGCGACCAGGAGCTGTGCGACCAGGTGTTCTCGGATCTCATGGCCCTGCAGGGCGTCCAGTCCGCCACCCGCATGGAGTCCACCCGGGACACCTATCTGCACTCCATGGAGCGGATCGACTTCGTGGTGGTCATTGTGATTCTCTCCGCCGCCGCCCTGGCCATGGTGGTGCTCTACAACCTCAGCAACATCAATATCACGGAGCGCAAACGGGAGCTGGCCACCATCCGGGTTCTGGGCTTCTATGATGGGGAGGTCTCCGCCTATGTCAACCGGGAAAACGTGGTGCTGACGGCGGTGGGCATCGCCCTGGGCTGTGTCATGGGCCATTTTCTCCATGTGTGGCTGGTGAAGTCCGTGGAGATCGACATGATGATGTTCGGCCGGGACACCAATCCCACGGCGTACCTGTGGGCGGCGCTGCTGACGAGCCTGTTCTCTGCGGCGGTCAGCCTGCTGGCCCATCGGAAGATGAAGGGAATCGACATGGTGGAGTCCCTGAAAAGTGCGGAATAAGCCCGCTTTTGACCCATTTCTTTGTATATTTTTTCTCTCGCCAGGAGAGGCTGAACTATGATATAATGTCAGCCGTGCCGGAATCGGCACGGCTGACATGTTTTTTATCCGCCCCAGGGCCATGACGCCCCGGCGGTAAGGAGGCCCCTGTTTCATGGCAAAGCGCACCCGAAAACATCCCCTGGGGCGTCTGGTGACCCTGGCGGTCCTGCTGGCGGCCCTGATTCTGTTTGTTCGCTGGGAGAACACCTCCCTGCAGATCGATACCTTTGACCCGGTGTTTGCGGACCTGCCGGCGGGCTTTGACGGCTGCCGGATCGTGGTCCTCAGCGACCTTCACGGCGCCGCCTTCGGCGCGGACAACGCCGACCTTTTCCAGGCGGTGGCGGACCAGGCGCCGGATTACATTTTCTACCTGGGCGACCTGGAGGACAAGTACCGGGGCCCGGAGCCCGATTTTGCCGAGACCGTGGCGGCGGGCCTTGTGTCCATCGCCCCCACCTACTACGTCACCGGCAACCATGAGTGGGCCATCGGCGACGTGCCGGAGCTGAAGGAGCGGCTGGAGGCCCAGGGGGTCACGGTCCTCTCCAACCGCTTCGTGGCTCTGGAGCGGGGCGGCGACACCGTGGTGCTGGCCGGTATCGACGACCCCAACGGCTACGCCGACCAGAAGACCCCGGAGGAGCTGGCGGCGGAGGTATACGCCGCATACGGCGATCCCTTCTGGATGCTGCTGGCCCATCGCAACGACCACTTTGAAAGTCAGTACAGCCTGCTGGGAGCGGATCTGGTCCTCTCCGGCCACGGCCACGGCGGCATCATCCGCCTGCCCGGGACCGACGGCCTTCTCTCCACGGACCGGACCTTCTTCCCCTCCTACACGGCGGGGCTCTATGAGGCCAATGGCTCCGCCCTGTTTGTCACCCGTGGGCTGGGCAACTCCGGCCCCTCCTTCCGGCTCTTTAACCGGCCGGAGGTGGCGGTGGTGACGCTGCACCGGGCTTAAACCTCCCGGCAGGCCTCCTCCAGCTGGAGGCCCAGGGCAATCCCCTGGTAAAAGCAGTAGAGCCCATAGCCTCGCACCGGGTCCTCCCGCAGGTACTCCGGCCACTGGCCGGGGTCCGGGGCGGGAATCCAGGCGTGGTACAGAAGATCAATGACATCGGGAATCTCATTGGGATAAAGCATAGCGGATACCTCCCGTGCAAACTGCAACCGATTCATTTTATACACTCGAGTGTGTTATTTGTTGTACTGTACTACACATCCGGATGTATGTCAAGGGGTGGACAATATGTTCTCAGAAAAAATCCGAATGCTTCGTAAGGAGCGCAAGCTGTCCCAGGCGGCGGTGGGGGAACAGGTTGGAATGTCCATGCGGGGCTACCAGGACCTGGAGCTGGGCGCTAAGCCCACATTCGATAACCTGCTGCACATCGCCGACTTCTACGGCGTGTCTGTGGACTGGCTCATGGACCGCACCGACAACCCCGCCGTCAACCGCTGAAAGGAACCCGTTTTATGACCGAATTCCACGCCGGACAATTTGATATCGCCGTCATCGGCGCCGGCCACGCCGGCATCGAGGCGGCCCTGGCGGCGGCCCGGCTGGGGATGGAGACCATCGTGTTCACCATCAACCTGGACGCCGTGGGCAACATGCCCTGCAACCCCGCCATCGGCGGCACCGGCAAGGGCCACCTGGTCCGGGAGCTGGATGCCCTGGGCGGCGAGATGGCCAAGGCCGCCGACGCCTGCTGCATCCAGTACCGCCTGCTGAACAAGGGAAAGGGCCCCGCCGTCTGGTCCCTCCGGGCCCAGGCGGACCGGCGGCGCTACCAGGTATACATGAAGCACGCTCTGGAGCGGCAGGACCACCTGTCCGTCCGGCAGGGCGAGGTGGTGAAGATCCGCACGGAAAAGGGCGCCGTCTCCGCTGTGGTCCTCTCCACCGGGGCGGTGTTCTCCGTTCGGGCGGTGATTTTGGCCACGGGCACCTACCTCTCCGGCCGGACCATCGTTGGCGAGTGCGTGGAGGACTCCGGCCCCGACGGGATGCACGCCGCCGCACGCCTCACGGACTCCCTGAAATCCCTGGGTCTGCCTCTGCGCCGGTTCAAAACCGGCACCCCGCCCCGGGTGCTCCGCCGCAGTGTGGACTTTTCTCAGATGGAATTGCAGGAGGGAGACGCATTGCCGGTGCCCTTCTCCTATGAGACGGCGGACCCGCCGGAAAATCAGGCGGTATGCTATCTCACCTGGACCACGGAGGAGACCAAGCGGATCGTCCTGGAGAACCTGGACCGGGCGCCCATGTACTCCGGCGTCATTGAGGGCGTGGGTCCTCGGTACTGTCCCTCCTTTGAGACCAAAGTGGTCCGCTTTCCGGACAAGCTGCGCCACCAGCTGTTCGTGGAGCCCATGGGGCTGGACACCGAGGAATTGTACATCCAGGGCTTCTCCTCCTCCATGCCGGAGGAGGTGCAGCTGCGGATGCTCCACAGCGTGCCGGGCCTGGAGCGCGCGGAGATGACCCGGCCTGCCTACGCCATTGAATACGAGTGCATCGACCCCCTGGCCCTAGGAGCCACTCTGGAGGTCAAGGCCGTGTCCGGGCTTTACGGTGCCGGGCAGTTCAACGGCTCCTCCGGCTACGAGGAGGCCGCCGTCCAGGGCTTTTGCGCCGGGGTCAACGCCGTGCGGAAGCTGCGGGGCGAATCCCCCTTCGTCCTCTCCCGGTCGGAGAGCTATATCGGCACCCTCATCGACGACCTGGTGACCAAGGGCACCAACGAGCCCTATCGGATCATGACCTCCCGCAGCGAGTACCGCCTCCTGCTGCGGCAGGACAACGCCGACCAGCGGCTGACCCGCCGGGGCTATGAAATCGGCCTGGTCAGCGAAGACCGCCTTCGGAAAGTGGAGGAGAAGTACGATGCCGTCCACCGGGAAATCCACCGGCTGACCCACACCGGCGCGGCCCCCTCGGCGGCCCTGACCGCCCTGCTGACGGAGCGGGGCACGGCGGACGCCCCCGACGGCTGTCCCCTGATCGCCCTGCTGCGGCGGCCCCAGCTCCACTATGAAGATCTCGCTCCCTTCGACTCCCAGCGGCCACAGCTGCCGCCGGAGGTGACGGAGCAGGTGGAAATCTCCGTGAAATACGAGGGCTACATCCGCCGCCAGCAAAAGCAGGTGGAGGACTTCCGCCGCATGGAATCCCGGAAGCTGCCGCCGGACCTGGACTACAACGCAATCACCGGCCTCCGGCTGGAGGCCCGGGAAAAGCTCTCCGCCGTCCGGCCGGCCGACATGGGGCAGGCAAGCCGCATCAGCGGCGTCTCCCCGGCGGATATGGCGGTGCTGATGATCTATCTGGAGCGCTGAAGGCCAACGCCTTTTTCAATCTGTGTTTTCCGGCTGCCTCCGGCGCCGGTCTCAGGGGGCCTGATGGGCCGCCTGCACGGGCGGGCCCCGCTCCCGCCAAAACTCCCACAAGGAAGGAACGTCACCCATGATTATCGACCTCACCCACACCATCACCCCGGAGATGCCCGTCTATCCCGGCACGACGCCCCCGGTGCTGGAACCCGCCGCCACCCTGACCAGCCGGGGCTGGCGGGAGACGCGCCTCTCCATTTCCTCCCACAGCGGCACCCACATGGACGCCCCGGCCCACATCCTGCCGGATGGGTCTACCCTGGACCAGCTGCCCCCCTCCCAGTTCTATGGCCGGGCCGTGGCTCTGGATGTGACCCATCTGGAGGGCGGCGTCATCACCGCCGACTATCTGAAAGAGCAGAACGGCACCCTGCGCACGGCCAATTTCGCCCTGTTCTACACCGGCTGGGAGCAGCGCTGGAACACGGAGGCCTTCTTTGAGGACACCTTCCCGGTGCTGGAGCCGGCGGCAGCCAAGTACCTGGTCTCCTGCGGCCTCAAGGGCGTGGGCACCGACGCCTTCGGCGTGGACCGGCTGTCCAGCGGCGAGCTGGAGGCCCACAAGATCCTGCTAAAGGGCGGCCTGGTGATTTTGGAGAACCTGTGTTTAAAAAAGGTGGTTGGCCGTACAGACTTTATGCTGATGGCCCTGCCGCTGAAGTACCAGGGGGCCGACGGCGCCCCGGTCCGGGCGGTGGCCCAGCTGGGCGGCGATACATTTGAAAAGGAGATGGAGCAGGCGTGAGAGCGTTTTTTGCCATCCTGATCTGTAAACTGGGCTGGTTCGCCGGCAAGCTGGTGGGCAAGGGCAGCAGCCTGCCCGGCAAGTTCGCCCTGAAGATCTGCCCGGACATCCTCAGCCGGGTACAGCTGCCCGCCCATATCATCGCCGTCACCGGCTCCAACGGCAAGACCTCCACGGTGGAGATGATCGCCGCCGCGCTGCGTGCCGCCGGCAAGACCGTGGTCTATAACGCCGAGGGCTCCAACCAGATCGAGGGCGTCACCACCGCCGTGCTGACCCACGCCACCCTGGGCGGAAAGGTCCGCTCAGACGTACTGCTGATCGAGTCCGACGAGCGCTACGCCGCCCGCAGCTTCCGCTACTTCCACCCCACTTACTTTGTCATTACCAATCTCTACCGGGACCAGCTGACCCGGAACGGCCACCCGGAGTGGGTCTACGACGCCCTCCTGCCCGCCATCCATCCGGACACAGAGCTGGTCCTCAACGCCGACGATCCCCTGTCCTCCTGCTTTGCCCGGGGCCATGAGAAGGTCCGCTGGTTCGGTCTGGACCGCTGCCCCACCGACCAGGAGGCCCCTGGCGGCGTCTATCACGACGGGGCCTGCTGCCCCGTGTGCGGCGGACCTATGACCTATGACTTTGTCCACTACAACCACATCGGGTCCTATCACTGCGCCGCCTGCGGCCACCGCCGGCCGGAGAAGACCGACTTCACCGCCACCGCCCTGGACCTGGCCGGCGGCACGCTGACCCTGGACGGGCAGTACACGGTGTCCCTGGCCTTCCGCAGCATCTACAACGTCTACAACATCCTGGCGGCCTACGCCGCCTGCCGTCTGGCGGGGGTGGACGGGGAAACCATTGTCAACACCGTCAGCAACTATATCCTGAAAAACGGCCGGATGCAGACCTTCACCCTGGGCGGACACCACGGGACGCTGCTGACCAGCAAGCACGAGAACTCCATCGCCTACGACACCAACCTCCGCTATATCCGGCAGGAGGCCAAGGCCCCCTGCGCGGTGCTGGTGATTGTGGACGCGGTGAGCCGCAAGTATTTCACCAGCGAAACCAGCTGGCTGTGGGACATCGACTTTGACCTGTTGAACTGCCCCCAGGTGAAGAAGGTGCTTCTCTCCGGCCGGTACTGCAACGACCTGGCAGAGCGGTTCTCCTTCACCGGCCTGTCCCCGGAGACATGGCAGGTGTGCCCCGGCATCCCGGAGGCGGCCTCCTTGCTGGAGGGCCGCGGGGACGAGGACCTGTTCGTGGTCACCTGCTTCTCCGACCGGGACAAGCTGCTGGACCTGCCAGCCGTGAAGAAGGAGGCGCTGTGATATGGAGCTGAAAATCATCCATTTCTACCCGGATCTCATGAACCTCTACGGCAGCTACGCCAACGTGTCCGCGGTTAAACGGCTGCTGGAGCGGCTGGGCCACAGCGTCACCGTGGAGACCGTGAACCCCGGTGACAACGCCTCCCTCTCCGGCGCCGACTTCCTCTTTATGGGCGCCGGCACTGAGCGGCGGCAGGGGTTTGCCCTGGGTGACTTTGCCCCCTTGGGCGGCGACGTGAAGGCCCTGGCGGCGGACGGCGGCGTAATGCTCTTTGCCGGCACCGCCATGGAACTGCTGGGCGCCTCCGTCACCGACGCCGCCGGCGCCACGCGGCCCGGTATCGGCCTGGCGGACTTCACCTCCGTCCAGGGCAAGCAGCGGTTCGTGGAGGATGTGTACGGCCATACGGACCTGTTTTCGAAGCCTATCGTGGGCTTTATGAACAAGTGCGCCAAAATCAGCGGTGTCACCACGCCGCTGCTGACGGGCCTGGACATGGGCTTTGGCAACGAGGCGGAAAAGGGCCCGGAGGGATTCCGCCGGGACAACGTTTTCGCCTCGGAGCTGACGGGACCCATCCTCGTCAAAAACCCCAGGCTGCTGGAGGCGGTGGTGTCCGCCATCCTCTGCCGCCGGGGCGGGTCGGAGCCGGAGCAATGGCCCCTGGACACCTGGACGGAGCAGGGCTACGCCATTACAGAAGAACAGCTGCGGCTGCGGTGCGGCAAATAAAAAAACAGACCGGGCGGGGCAAATGCCCCGCCCGGTTTGTTTTGGCTGCAAGGACCTTCTTACGCCTCCAGCAGCTCCAGGAACCGCCAGAGGATTACCGCGGTCTGTCCCCGCAGGGCACCGCCCTGGGGCAGCAGATCTCCCGCCGCCGTACCCTGGAACAGTCCGGCCTTCACCGCCCAGCCCAGAGGCTCCACGGCGTAGACTGCCACGGCGTGGGCGTCCCGGTAGCCGCTCAAGTCCGCCGGCCGCTCCAGCTTCAAATCGACCGTCTGCGCATAGCGCCACAGCATAGCCGCCAGCTGCTGCCGGGAAACCGGCAGACTCGGCCGGAAAGTTCCGTCGGCATAGCCGGTAAC
This sequence comes from uncultured Oscillospiraceae bacterium, assembly GCA_958426425.1. GTDB lineage: Bacteria > Bacillota > Clostridia > Oscillospirales > Oscillospiraceae > Oscillibacter. The sequence goes on along the minus strand of CATZYY010000030.1, from coordinate 6,019 downwards.
TACCCCATTCTCCGCTGCCCAAGCGGCGGCATCGTGGTAGTAGTCCCGCTCCGTCACATCGGAGAAGGGGGACGGCGGCGCCTCCGACTCTCCTGCCAGGCGGTACAAAATGGCGGCGGCCATTCCCCGGCTGACGGAGCCGCCGGGGGAAAACAGCCCGTTGCCGGTGCCCTGCATCAGCCCGGCGGCGGAGACTTCCGCCACCGCCTGGGCATACCAGGCGTTCTCAGGCACGTCTAAAAAGCCGCTGGTCTCGGCCCCGTCTTCCCAGGCCTGACAGGCGGCGGTAACCAGCTCCGCCTCCGTATCCTGGGACAGTTCCCAGAAGCCAATGCCGCCCATCCCATACGCACGGGCCAGTTCCGCCTTGGCAGATACGGACATCGGGTCGTCATAGGAGAGAAAGCTCTTTTGTCCGTAGAGGTAGGGGACCTGGGCGGTGCTGTGGCGCAGCTGCCGGTAACTGGAATTGGGAAGATAGGTGGCTTTCAAGGCGTCGTAGGTAACGGAGCGTGCGGAGGAAAAGGTGCTGTTCAGCCCGTTATTCGTGGAAGACACGCCCTGGTATATGTAGCCGTACAGGGGCATGCCTAACACCAGCTTTTCCGCCGCCACGCCCTGGTCCAGCCACAGGGATACCGCGCTGTCCACGCTGTTGGTGCCGTACAGCGGGGCATTGAAGCCGGAGCGGCTGCTCCAGGGGCCTGAGAAGTCATAGGTCATCAAAAAGATGTGGTCCACCACCTGGGCCACTGCCCGAGGCTCAATGTTTTTTAAATACCATGCGCCGGTAGCACCGGCAATGGTCAGGCGGTACTCCCGGCCATCCTTCCGCTCCTGCCGGTCCAGCACCTCCCGAATGGCCTTCAGCAGCAGTGTAAAGTTCTCCCGGTCCTGGGGACGGTGGATGACGCCGTCTCCCCCGGAGACGGGATACTCCCAGTCCAGATCCACGCCGTCCAGATCGTGGGCCAAAATCAGCTCCAGGCAGCTCTTGGCAAAGGTCTCCCGCCGGGCCGCCGTGGAGGCCACATCGGAAAAATAGGTGGAGTAGTCCCACCCGCCAATGGACAGGACAATTTTCAAGTTGGGGTTTTTCTTCCGCAGGGCGGTAAGTCCCGCCAGCGTCTCCTTCTCCCGCTGAGGGTCTGCCAGGACCACTTTTCCCGTCGCCTGGTTGATATCAGCAAAGGCATAATTGATCTGAGTAAACTGATGGGGGTCCAGCTGTTCAGGGCCATAGCCCCGCCAGGGGGCCCAGGCGGCGTAATACCCAACTACCTCTCCCGCCGTCTGGGCAGCGGCGGCGCCGGGCTGGTACAGGCCCGTCAGGGAGGCGGTCATGCAGATCATCAGCATCCACAACACCGCCCGCTTCATCCGTGGATGCTTCATAGGTGTTCTCCTTGCACATTGTCTCAGGCCACAGGGCCCGGGCATTCATTATATCAACGCCCTACCCCCCTGTGCAATGAACAACTTCTGGAATCCACCTTCTGGCAGTTCCTCTTACTCCCCGCTATCCACGGCGGCCATGTGGGCCATCAGGTCCAGGATCTTGTTGGTATAGCCCCACTCGTTGTCATACCAGGCGATCAGCTTTACAAAGTTGTCATCCAGCATAATGCCCGCCGTCTCATCGAAGATACAGGTCTCCGAAAATCCTGTCAGATCGGAGGACACCACCTGATCGCTGGTGCAGGTGATGATGCCCTTCATGCTGTGGCGAGCGGCATTCTCCATGGCCACGCAGACGTCGTGGTAGCTGGCGGGCTGAATCAGCCGGGCGGTCAGGTCCACTACGGAGACATCGTTGGTAGGCACCCGGAAGCTCATGCCGGTCATTTTGCCCTTCAGCTCCGGAATCACCATGCCCACCGCCTTGGCGGCGCCGGTGGTGGAGGGTATGATGTTGCCCAGGACGCTGCGGCCGGTGCGCCAGTCCCGGCCTGCCCGGGCATCCACCGCCTTCTGTTTGGCGGTGGCGGCGTGGATGGTGCTCATCAAGGCCTGGGAGATGCCGAAGGTGTCGTTGATGACCTTGGTCATGGGGGCAAGGCAGTTGGTGGTGCAGGAGGCGTTGGACACCACATCCATGTCCGGTGTGTACCTTTTATGGTTGACACCCATGACAAAGGTGGGGGTAATCTCGTCCTTGGCGGGAGCGGAGATAATGACCTTTCTAGCCCCGTGGACCAGATGAGCGGAGGCCTTCTCCGTGGTGCAGTAGGCGCCGGTGGATTCAATGATATATTCCGCGCCGCAGTCGTCCCAGGGGATGTCCGCGGCGTTTTCCTGGCTGTACACCCGGATCTTCCGGCCGTTGACAATCAGATGCCGCTCATCCCGCTCCACAGTGCCGGTAAAGGTCCGAAACACGGAGTCGTATTTCACCTGATACACCATGTAGTCCAAGTCCGCATTGCGCAGGTTGATGCCCCGGATGTCGTAGCTGCTGCAGCCGCGCTCCACCATGCACCGCAGAGCCACCCGTCCAATCCGGCCGAAGCCGTTGATGCCCACTTTGATCGCCATACCGTTCCTCCATATGTTCAATTTCCGCCGCCGGAATGTGCTTTCCGGCTGTCGATGACCCCATTATAGCACAGCATGTCGTTTTTTCTTATGGTATTTACGTAAAATTTACGTATGTTTTCGTAAATATTTCTTGTATGTTTGCATAATTTCCCCCACATCTGCATTCGACACGGTTCGACATTTTTCTCCAAAATCCGATAATCTTCTTGTTTTCCCGTTCTTTTTTTGTTATGCTGATGGTGCTGCCGCCAGGCTTTTCCACGACTGCGGAAAAACTCCCCGGCACATGCTACATCCATCGCGCTCAGCCGCGGGAAGGGAGAAGCCATGGAACCGGATCATCATCAGCAGGCCTTCCTGTTTTCCAATATTGCCGCCCAGCTGCGAGGCGCTCTCAGCAACCTGCATTTGGCGGCGGCGCAGCTGGTGAGTGCCGAGGCCCGGGAGCAGGACCCGGAACTGGATGCCCGGGCGGCCCTGCTGGACCAAAGCTATTACCAGCTGCTGCGGCTTGTGAACAACCTGTCGGCGGCGGCGCTGTATTTGGGCAACAACAACCCTCTGCCCCTGCAGGACCGGGATGTGGTGGAGACCATCCGGGAGCTGTGCCAGCAGGCAGAGGGACCGGCGTCTCTGCTGGGGCTGGAGCTGCGGTTTCTATGCTCCAAAAATCAGCACATCTGCGCCTTCCACCCCGGGGCGCTGGAGCTGCTGACCCACCAGCTGCTGTCCAATGCTCTGAAATTCACCCCCGCCGGCGGCACCGTTACAGTGGAGTTGAAATTCCACGCCAAGCGGGTGTTGCTGTCGGTGGAGGATACCGGCTGTGGTATTCCCCCGGAACACCTGGAGGCACTGTTCGACCGATATCTCCACGGAGATCCCCTCTCCCCCGCTCCTCAGGGCCTGGGGCTGGGGTTGTGCCTATGCCGCCGCATTGCAGAGGGGCACGGCGGCACCATTATGGCGGAATCCATGGTGGGAAAGGGCTCCCGCTTTACACTGTCCATTCCCGATCGTAAAACCGGCAGCGGCGGCGTATCCGACATTGCTCTGGACTACTCCGGAGGTTTCAACCGGACGCTGCTGGCCCTGGCGGACGCCCTGCCGGCCAAGGCCTTCCTGCTGCGAAACGAAAGTTAACTCCCCGGACGGCGGTCCGGGGGTTTTCTTTTGCTGCGGAATCGGGTACAATAGAACCACTTGTTTCAGGAGGTGATCCCATGGCAAAGGGACGGGTGGCCGTAGCCATGAGCGGCGGTGTGGACAGCGCCGCCGCGGCACTGCTGCTGCAGCAGGCCGGGTATGAGGTCTGGGGTGTGACACTGCGCCTCCAGAGCTGTGCCGGCGCCGTGGAGGCAGCAGAGGCGGAGATCGACGCCGCCCGTCGGGCCGCGGAGGCCCTGGGCATCCCCCACCGGGTACTGGACCTGCGGGAGCGGTTCCGCTCCGCGGTCATGGATCGGTTCGTATCGGAGTATCTGGCGGGCCGGACGCCCAATCCCTGCGTGGACTGCAACCGGGAAATCAAATTCGGCGCTCTGCTGGACTGGGCGCTGGAGCAGGGTGCAGATTACCTCTCCACCGGCCATTACGCCCGGGTGGATCAGGCCGGGGAGAACGGACGCTGGCGCCTGCTGCGGGGCACGGACCGGCGGAAGGACCAGAGCTATGTCCTCTATCAGCTGACCCAGCGTCAGCTCTCCCATCTGCTGCTGCCCCTGGGCAGCTACGATAAGCCCGCCATCCGCTCTCTGGTGGAGAACCGGGGCCTGTCCAACGCCCGCAAGGCCGACAGTCAGGACATCTGCTTCATTCCCGACGGGGACTACGCCGCATTTTTGGCCCGCAGCGGCGCGGAACTGGTGCCGGGAGACTTTGTGGACCAGACGGGCCGTGTTCTGGGCCGCCACAAAGGTCTTCCCTGCTATACCCCAGGTCAGAGAAAGGGGCTGGGCGTCAGCGCGGGAGAGCCGGTGTATGTGCTGCGCAAGGAGGCCGCCTCCAACCGGATCATTCTGGGACCTGACAGCGCCCTCTACACCACGGAGCTGACGGCGGAGCGGGTCAACTGGCTGTCCGTCCCCCCGCCGGAGGGGCCCATGGCGGTAACCGCCAAAACCCGTTACACCCAGCGGGAGGCTGCCGCCACTGCGGAGCTTTTGCCGGACGGACGGCTTCGTGTAATCTTCCAGGAGCCTCAGCGGGCCGTCACAGCCGGGCAGGCGGTAGTGCTGTATGTGGGTGACGCCGTGGCCGGCGGCGGCACCATCTGCTGAACACGCAAAAGGACGCCGCTTTCGCGGCGTCCTCAGGCTTTATCGCTGGCTGATGGCCCAGGTGTCCTGAAAAATCAGATCATCTACATCTCCGCCGGCGCAAGACTGTGTAAACATATTGGTTCCTCCTTTGCAAATGGGCTCCCTGCCAGTATATGCGTGGGGGCGCAAAAACTTGCGCGAAACGTTGCCCCGTTTCCACAAATTTGATGGACGGAACCGCCGCTTTTAAAAAAGCGGAAAAAAGAAAAGAAAAAGGTTGACAAACGCTGCGGATTCGTGTATCTTATACATGTTCCGCTTCGGACGATTAGCTCAGCTGGCTAGAGCACCTGCTTGACGTGCAGGGGGTCACAGGTTCGAGTCCTGTATCGTCCACCAGTTAAACTCCTAGAGCCGTAAGGCTTTGGGAGTTTTTCAATTTGCATGGAAACAAGGGAAATTCGAAAAGTACGACAAAAATACGACAAAATCGCTCAAAAACAGGGAAAGCGCCTCCCGTTGGAGGCGCTTTCCCCGTCATGTTTTCAGCAGCCATTGATAATCCTGCCGGCCATCGATCACATATTCGATGTAGACGGCATTCCCTCTGATCTGATAGAGCAAAAGATACCATTTTCCAAAGAGCATCTTTCGATACTTTTCCGTGGTGAACTCGTCCGAACGCAGCACAGGATTCCGATAGGGAAATCTGCTTAGAGAGGCAGCAGCTTCTTTGAAGTCCTCCACCAGCTGATCGGCCAGCCGTTCTTCGAGGCGGGCGGCAAAGGCCGCATGGCTGACAAGCTGTCTGGATGCCCGTTTTGACACGACTACCCGGTAAGTCTCCTCATGCTCCGGCATGGCGAACCTCCCGAATGGCTTGCTCCATCATGGAAGCCACTTCATCCACGGTATAGTCCGGCTCTCCGTGCAGGCGCTCTTCCTCCACAGTCAGGAGCTCCTCCCGGAGCCTCAGCATCTTCTCCCGCCGGGTAAAGGCGTCAATGTCCATCACCACCAGATCCCCCTCGCCGTTTTTGGTGAGGTATACCGGCTCCCCCGTGGTTTTACAGATGGAGGCAATCTCATTGTAGTTCTGCCGGATCGCGGCGCTGGGCTTGATATTCATAGAGCATCCTCCTTGATAGCAGTTTCGTAATTATATTATACTCATAAATTGCTATGATGCAATCTCTTTTCATGGCGTCAAAAAGAAATAC
>CATZYY010000029.1 GCA_958426425.1 uncultured Oscillospiraceae bacterium | reverse complement strand
CAGGCAAGGGATTTCATGGCGGGGCGGACTCGGTTTCCCGGGAAATTGTCGCCCGCCCCGCCATGCAAAGTGTCATTTCCGAGGCGCATGTCCCCGGAAATGACGAGATTCAAATGTTTCCGCCGCCTGCGGGCGGCGGAACGCTGTGGGACCGAAATGGAACGCGGCGGAGAATACCTCTTCCCCACCGCGCTTCGGCGGCTCCATACAGGAAAGCCCGCCCCGTCCCTCGTTGGGACGGGGCGGGCGCTGTTTTCACTGTTCCAGCCGCGCCAGCAGCCGCTGGTAGTGCTTGTACAGGGCCGAGAACCGGCCCCGGGCGGTCTTGTGCCAGGGCTTGCGTTTGCCGCAAAAGTGCAGCACCGCCGTGTGGTCCATGACCCAGTCCATATCCATCTCCCCCTGACTGGAGAGCTGGTAGCGGTCAAAGCGCCGGGCGTCGTAGTTCCACAGGCGCTCCTCCACCGGGTACAATTCCGTACTGTACAGGCCGTTGAGAATGTCCTGATCCGGCAGGATCAGCACGTCGGCGTGGTCCCTGGCATAGGCGAAGATCTCCGCCGGGTCCATCCGCCGCCGCATGGCGGCAAGGTCCATGACCAACACACCGGAGTTGAAGTAGCCCTCCGCCTCCGGGGTATCCAGCCGCAGTCGGTTTACCCGGCTGGAGATGTCCGTCAGTCCCCGGTGGACCGAGGCTGCCATGAGCTTGCCCTCCAGGTTCGTGTCGTACAGAGGGCGCAGGGGATTGATGACCAGAATATCCGGGTCCAGATACAGCACCCGGTCCAACTCCGCCGGCAGCAGCTGGGCCGCCAGCAGCCGGTAGTACATAGCCCGGGAATAATACCGCACCACCGGAGCGGCGGCGAACAGGTCCTCCGGCACGGTCACGGGATGCAGCGCGCCCCGGCGGGCGCACAGCCGCTCCAGGTCCGCCCATTCCTCCGGCTGCAGGCCGTCTCCTACCAGATAGATGTCAAAGGTCTCGCCGGGGTTGTTGAGATACAACGACCCCAACATCACCCGCAAGGGCTGGAGATAGTTGCGGTCCAATGTGACCAAAATGTTCATAGGCAGCTCCTTTTCACGATTCCAGGGCGGCGTCGCGGTAATAGACCGTCAGCAGGTCCACCACCGTGCCGTAGGACCGGATGCCGTCGGCATCGCCGTAGGCTTTGAGGACCGTATCGTAGACGGTTTGGCCGGCAGCGGCCGCCGCGCCCTTGTATTGTGCCCAATAGGCGTTGTTGGCAGTCAGGTCCGCCACCACCGACTCCGGCAGCCGGTCCCGGATGACCTGCCAGGCCTCCCGATCTGCGTCGTACAGGGCGTTGGACAAGTGGATGTATCCCATAAGCCAGCCGGAGTAGGCGTAGACCGGATCGCCGCAGGTGGTGGAGGCCACCACCGCCAGAAAGTTGCACTCCTGCTCCGAGGCGATGCTCCGCTGGTGGGCCAGCTCATGGGCCACCGTGGCCGGCAGCAGGCAGGCCGGAGCGTCCACATTGAGGTTGGTCTCCCCGGTAAAGGGGCAGTAGACCCCGGTAAAATTCATGGCGCTCATAAATTTGGAGTAGAACATGGCCTTGGGAGGCTGACTGTCAAATTCCAGGAAGGGGAACAGGGCCTCGGCTCCATCATAGACGGAGGCGTAGGCCGCTAAAATTTCCTCCCGGGGAACATCAAAGAGGCCGGTCTCGTTCCTGGGCACGCCGTCCGCCGTCTCCGCCAGGCGGTGGGCAAACCACGCCGTCACCGCCGTCAGCTCCTCCAGAGGCACCGCCTCCTCCCGGATGCCGGACTTGTCCTGAAAGCTGTCAGTCCAGTAGTTGACGCCCCACAGCAGGCAGAAGACCAGATAGACCGACCATGCGGCGCAAAGGGCGCCCAGCACAGCGCCGTAGGCCCGGCGTCCCCGATAACCCTTGGCCCGGGCCACGGAGATCGCGCTCCAGAGGATGTACCCGATAGCCGCCGCCCCCGCCAGAGTGTAGAGGACCTCCATGACGGAAAAGGGCACCGCCCCCCACAGCCGTCCCAGGGCGGTCTTGAGGGGGGTGGTGACGTGATCCGCCAGGGCGTTCATCCACGCTTTTTGGTGCCGGGCCAGCAGGAAGGCCCCCAACAGAATGAGGTTTGTCAGAAACCAGATATGCAGTTTTTGATGCGCTTTCAAAAAGACTCTCATGGGTTTACTCCGCCGCGGCCAGGAGCTGCTTGGTGTAGTCCTCCCGGGGATGGTCGAAAATCTCGTCCACAGTGCCCTGTTCCACCACACGACCGTCCTTCATCACCAGCACCCGGTCGCAGAGCTGGTAGACCACATTCAAATCGTGGGAGATAAACAAATAGCTCAGCTCCAGCTCGTCCCGCAGGTTCTTCAGCAGCTTCAAAATCTGGGCCTGAATGGTTACATCCAGGGCGCTGACCGGCTCATCGGCAATCAAAAACTTCGGCCGCTGGATCAGCGCCGTGGCAATGGACACCCGCTGGCGCTGACCGCCGGATAGTTCCGAGGGCCGGGCCGCCAGGCACTCCTCCGGCAGCTCCACCCGCTCCAGCATATCCCGGACCCGGCGCTGCCGCTCCGCTTTGTCGTACTTGCCGTAAATCCGCAGGGGCTCCTCCAGAATCCAGCCCACCGTATAGGCCGGATTCAGGGAGCTGTACGGGTCCTGAAAGATCATCTGGGGCCGCTTGGTATAGTGGATCACCTGCCCCGCCTCCGGCTTCACAATGCCCAAAATGGTTCGGGCCAGGGTGGATTTGCCGGTGCCGGACTCGCCCACAAGGCCCAGAATCTCCCCGTAGTGCACATCGAAGGTCACGTCGTGAAGGACTTCCTGATAGGGGCCCTTTCGCCGGAACACACCGCCGTCCCGGTATCCGCTGGTAACGTGCTGGACGGAGAGGACCAGTTTTTCCTCGCTCATGGAGCGTCCTCCTTCCGGTGCCGGGTGGGAATGGCGGCAATCAGCCGCTTGGTATAGTCATGCTGGGGATGGTAGAAGACCTGGTTGATGTCTCCCTCCTCCACCAGCAGCCCCCGCTGCATGACGGCCACCCGGGTGCAGAGCTTACGCACTACATTCAGGTTATGGGAGATAAACAGCATGGACATGCCGCCCTCCCGGTTCAGTTTTTTCAAAAGGTCCAGGATCTGGGCCTGGATGGTCACATCCAGGGCGGTGGTGGGCTCGTCCAGCAGCAGCAATCCCGGCCGGGCCGCGATGGCTGCGGCGATCATGGCCCGCTGGCACATGCCGCCGGAGAGCTGGTGGGGGTACTTGTCGTAGACCTCCGCCGGGTCCGGCAGCTCCACCGCCGCCATGGCCTCCAATGCCCGGTCCCGCCGGGCCTGGGGGGTCAGGTCCGTGTGGATCCGCAGAACCTCCTCCACCTGGTGGCCCACCTTCATCAGGGGGTCCATGTAGGTCTGGGGCTCCTGGAACACCACGCCGATGGACTTTCCCTGGATCTTGCGCAGCAGCGCACGGTCCGCATGGAGCAGCTCCACCCCATCCAGGTAGACACTGCCGCTGTAATCGCACTGCTTCCGGGGCAGAAGGCCCGCCACGCTCATGGCGGTAACGGACTTGCCGGAGCCGGATTCACCTACCAAACCCAGGATTTCCCCGTCGGCAATGGAGAGGGATACGCCCGCCACGGCCTCCCGGGTGCGGTTGTGGAACTTCACATGGAGGTTTTCAATGGTCAGCATGGTCAGTCCTCCTCTCCGCCCCGGCGCAGCCCCTCGCCGATGAGGCCCACGCTGAACACCATCAGCACAATGGCAAGGCCGGTGCTGACGGCGTACCAGGGGGCCGCACCCATCATGCTCTGCGCCTCGGAGAGCATGTAGCCCAGGGAGGCATCCGGCGGGGTGACGCCGATGCCCAGGAAACTCATGGAGGCCTCCGCCAGCACCGCGTTGTTGAATCCGATGGTAATGGCGGGCAGCAGCACAGAGAGGGTGTTGGGCAGGATGTGGACCGCCAAAATACGGCTGGGCGAGGCGCCCATCAGCCGAACACTTTTTACGTAGTTGACGTCCCGCAGGGCGGCAAAGGCCGTGCGGGTGACCCGAGCAAAGCTGGGGATGAACACCAGGCCCAGGGCGATAATGACATTGTACTTATTGCCCGGCCCCAACAGGGAGATCACCACCAGAGCCAGCAGGATGCTGGGGAAGGCCGTGAGGGCATCGTTGATGCGCATGAGCACCTCATCCGCCACACCGCCGAAGTAGCCGGTCAGCGCTCCCACCGCTGTGCCGCACACGGCGCCGATGGCCACGGTGGCCGCGCCGATGGCAAAAGTAGTGCCGGCGCCCTTCATGACCCGGCTGAGAATGTCCCGGCCGAAGTTGTCGGTACCCAGCAGATGCTGAAGAGAGGGAGGGGCAAATTTGGGGCCTACGGAGATGGCAGTGGGGTCGTAGGGTGTCCAGAAAAAGCCCACCAGAATCACCAGCGCCATAGCTGCCGCCAGGATGCCGCCCACCCAGAGATAACCGTTTTTCTCTCTCATAGGTCGCCTCCCAGCCGCAGGCGCGGATCGATCCGCTGATTGATGAGGTCTGCCACCGTACCGGAGAGCACCACCCAGAAGGCCAGAATCACCACGATGGCCTGGACCACCGGGTAGTCCCGGTTAGAAATGGACGCCACCAGCATCCGCCCCAAACCCGGCAGGGCGAAGACCTGCTCCACCACAATGCTGCCGGCCACAATCTCCGCCATGGTCTGGGCCAGAAACGTCACTACCGGCACCAGGGCATTTTTCAGCACATGGCGGTACAGGACCCCCCGGCGGTCATTGCCCCGGGAGATGGCGGTGCGGACATAGGCCTTGCCCATTTCCTCTTGAATGGTGCTGCGCAGCATCCGCACCGTCATGGCAATGCGGGGAATGGCCAGAGCCACAGCGGGGAAGACCAGATACCCAAGAGATCCCCACAGGTCTGTGCCAAACCCCGGGAAGCTGCCGTGGGTGAAAACATGGAGCACCGTGCTGAACACCCACGTCAGCAAAATGCCTGTGAAAAAAGGGGGTACCGCCATACACAGCTGGTTGAAAGCGGTGCGGGCCCCATCCCGGACGCCGCCGGCGTGGCGGGAGGACCACACCCCCAGAGGCACGGACACCGCCACGATCATCACAAAGCTCAAAAGGCTCAATGTCAGCGTCAGCGCCACCTTGGAGGCGATCAGGTCCCACACCGGCTGATAGTAGTTGTAGGAGGTGCCCAGGTTCCCGGTGAAAAAGCCCAGCAGCCACTCCCCATAGCGGACCAGCAGGGGCCGGTCCAGCCCCAGCTCCGCCCGGAGGGCGGCCACGCTCTCCTCGGTGGCCTGGGTACCCAGCATGGCGGTGGCGGGGTCGCCGGAAATCAGATCAAAGGCCACAAACGCCAAAAGGGAGACGATGACCATGGTCAGAAGCAGCATGGCGATCCGCCGCAGAGCATACTTCATCGTCTTCGTCCCCCTTTCGGGGCAGCGGCACATTCTCGGCCGCCGCTCATATCACTGGACGTAGCGGACCGTGGACAGGTCCAGCACGTAGATGGGATAGAACTGCACACCTTCCAGCCCCGTCCGCAGGGCCACCAAATCCGCCAGGTCCTGGATATAGACGTTGGCGGCGTGCTCGGTCAGGTTGCGCTCCATCTGCTTGTACAGCGCCGTCTGCTCCGCATCGTCGTAGCAGGCGATGGCCTGCTGGAACAGCGCGTCATACTCGGCGTTGTTGTAGTTGATGAAATTCCGGTCGTAGTCGGAGGTGAACCGCTCCAGCAGGGCCCGGGCGGTCATGTTGGAGGCGTCCACGCCCACCACGGTGGCCTGGAACTGGCGGCCGGTATACACGTCGGCCACCCAGCTCTCCCACTCGATGGGCTCGATGACAGCATTGATGCCCACGGCCTTGAGCTGCTCCACCAGCACCGTGGCGGTGTCCATGTGGGGCTGGTAGTTGGAGGGGACGGTAATGGTCATGTCGAAGCCGTCTGGATAGCCGGCCTGGGTCAGCAGCTCCACAGCCTTGTCCGGGTCGTAGGTGTAGTAATCGGTCAGGCTGTCGTCAAAATACTTGGAGAAGGCCGGATACATGCTGGAGCCGATCAGGGCACCGTAACCGTCAAAGGCCAAATCCAAAATCTGCTGCCGGTCCACGGCGTAGCACAGGGCCTGACGAACCAGCTCGTTGTTGAAGGGCTCCGCGGCATTGTTCAGATACAGGGCCTGGACCAGGTTCATGGTGCCCTCGATGATCTGGAAGTCCTCGCCCAGCTGGGCGGTCTGGGTGCTGGTCAGATGGGCGCACAGGTCGATAGCGCCGCTCTGGAGGCTCATCAGCAGACTGTCGGCGTTTTCGATAATCTTGAAGGTCACCTTGTCCAGCTCGGCGGGGGTGCCCCAGTACCCATCAAACTTCTCCAGAACGATGGAGTCCTGTGCGGTGCGGGAGATAAACTTAAACGGGCCGGTGCCCACGGGAGCGGTGTCCTGCTGGTCATAGTCCGCCGGCAAAACAGCGGTGGTCAAATAGGACAGGAACTCGTTGCTGGGCTCGGTCAAGGTGATGACCACGGTGTTCTCGTCCAGAGCCTCCACAGAGTCGATGATGGCGAAACCATCCACCGGCACAATGTCAGCCTCCTGGGGGTCAATGCACCGCTCCAGGGACCAAACCACGTCGCCGGCGTCCACGGTGTCGCCGTTGTGGAACTGCACGCCCTGGCGCAGGGTAAAGGTATAGACGGTCTCATCGTCGGAAATGGTATAGTTCTCAGCCAACGCCGGGATCAGGTCTCCCTCCGGTGTGGGCTTCATCAATCCCTCGAATACATTGAACATGACTTCTCGGGTCCCCGCCTTCACGGTCTTGTGAGGGTCGAGGCTGCTGTCCAAATCCTGAGCAATGCCAACGGCGATGGCGTTGGCCGCCGCCCGGTCCTCCGGCGTCTCCTCTGTGCTGCCGCCTCCGCATCCGGTGAGTACGGCGCCCAGGAGACTGACCAGAAGAAGGAGCGGCAAGAGTCTCTTCTTCATGATGCTCTCCTTTTTAATCACTGCCCGCATCTGGGTCAGTGTTGGGCGGAAACTGTCCGCCCGGCAGAATTCATGGGGCCAAAAAAACAGCCCTGCGGCAGGGTTTGTTATTTTCATAACCATTCCTTCCGCAAGGCTGTATTTTACACGATAGGTTCTCTGATTGCAAGGGTTTTTGTAAAAATCACGGCTGTTTTCCGCCGTTTTCCTGCCCTTGTGTCTGCTCCGGCGGCGCTTTAACCTGACCTGACTGACGCAGGGTGCTGTATGCCTCGGTCTCCACCGGCATCTCCCGGCGGCGAAGGCGGCTTTCCACCACAAAGTTTACGGCGCTGAGCATACAGGCGCACACCGGCACGCCGAAGAACATGCCCGCCACGCCAAAAAAGCTGCCGCCCACCAAAATGGCAATGATGACCCACAGGCTGGAGATACCGGTCTTGTCCCCTAAAATCAAAGGGCCGATTACGTTGCCGTCCAGCTGCTGAAGGGCCAGCACAAACAAGGCGAAGTACAGCGCCTGAAGGGGAGAGACCAGCAAAATCAAAAAGATACTGGGAATGGCCCCCAGGAAGGGTCCAAAGAAAGGAATGACATTGGTAACACCCACGATCACCGAAACCAGGGGCGTGTACGGAAAACCAAAGATGCTGCAGCAGATAAAGCACAAAATTCCGATGATCAGCGAGTCCAGGAGCTTTCCACGCACAAAGCCGGAGAAGATCTCGTCCACCTTTTTCATGGCCCGCAGTACCCAGCCGGCGCCCGATCGGGAGCACAGTCCGTACACAGCCTTCCTGCAATAGGCGGCACAGCGTTCCTTGGTGGCCAGCAGATAGATGGACACCATGACGCCCACCAGCAGGTCCAGCAGAAAATTCATAGCGGTGACGATGCCGCCGGAGAGGGCCGTCATCAGCGTGGTGGCCTGGGGCAGCACCTCCCGGGTCAGCCAGGTCTGAATGTCCTCATAGTAGATGTTCAGCTGGTTGGTCACCCAGACCTCTACCTGGGGATTGGATTCCAGCAGCCGCTCCACCCAGCCCCGGACGGTGAGATAATAGGACTCCGCGCTGGAGATCAGCTGTACCACGCTCTTATAGAGCTCGGGCAGCAGGAAAGAGGCCAGGAGATACCCGGCGGCGCAGACAATCATCCACGTCAGCAGCAGACTCACTGCTCGGACCCGGCGTGAGGACAGCTTTCCCTGACTGCGGATACGGACCAGGTGGCTGGAAAACAGCTTTTCCTCAAAAAAATTGACCATGGGCGCCAGGAGATAGGCAATCAGCGCGCCAAAAAGCACCGGCTGCAGCGCCTTAATAAACTGCTGGCCAAAAATAATAGCGGTGCGGCTGCCAAACAGCGTGTCGTAAAAGAGCAAGATGGCGCAGACCGTGAAAAACACTGTCAGGCCGATTCGCACATAGCTGCTTTTCCGACTCATGGCTCCTCCTTCTCCTCCGCCGGCGCAGAGGTCCTTCTTCACTGATTTTATTCTACACACCCCCCGTGGGAATTGCAATCCTCATTTTCCCGTGCTATACTGTCTCTTACACGATTTTAACAATCCGGTTCCGTCTTTTTCCGGGGAGGCGCTTTTATGGACGCAGAACTGAAATCCCTTCTGTTGATCTTCAACCCCAAGGCCGGCCGCAGCAAGCCCCGCGGCCCCTTGTTTGACGCGGTGGCCATGCTGTCGGAGGGGGGCTACCTGGTGCGCATCCACCGGACCACCGCCGCCGGCGACGCCGCGGAGACCGCGGCCCGGGAGGGCGGGAAATACGATCTGGTGGTGGCCTCCGGTGGAGATGGTACCCTCAACGAGGTGATCTCCGGTCTTTCCCGGCTGGACCATCCTCCCCTGCTGGGCTACCTGCCCCAGGGCACCACCAACGACTTTGCCGCCAGCCTCCGGATTCCGCCGGACCCGGAGCAGGCCGCCGCCGCTATTTTGCGCCATCAGGTTCAGGTGCTGGACATCGGTCAGTGGAACCAGCGGAGCTTTGCCTATGTGGCCTCCTTCGGCGCCTTTACCAAGTCCTCTTACTCCGCCCCCCAGGCTGCCAAAAACGCCTTGGGCCATTTCGCCTATATTCTGGAGGGCATGAAGGATCTCAACTCCCTGCGGCCCTATCGGGTACAGCTCACCGCGGACGGAGAGAACCTGGATGGGGAATATCTGTTCGGCGCCGTGTGCAACTCCACCTCTATCGGCGGGCTCATGAAGCTGGACCCGGGCCGGGTGGTGCTGGACGACGGCAAATTTGAGCTGCTGCTGATTCCCAATCCCAAAAACGCCCTGGACCTGCAGAATCTGGTGCTGAATTTACTGAACCAGAACTACGACGGTCAGGGCCTGGTGTTCCGCCACGTCTCCCAGCTCCACCTGGAGACGGCGGAGAATCTGCCCTGGTCCTTGGATGGAGAGTACGCCCCCAGCATGCCCGCTGTGGACATCTCCAACCGGCAGGGCGCCCTGCGTCTTCTGCTGTGACGGAGCTGGAGGCCCTGCGCCGCCGGTACGGCGGTCACCAGCCGGGTCTTCTGGGCGCCCGGCGGAGCTATGCGGTCCTCTGTCCCCTGGTGGAGCGGGACGGGGCACTGCACCTGCTGTTTGAAGTCCGGGCCGCCGGACTGCGGCAGGGGGGTGAGGTATGCTTTCCCGGTGGAAAACAAGAGCCCGGCGAGACGGTCATCGGCTGCGCCCTGCGGGAGACCTGGGAGGAGCTGCACATAGGGCCCGACGCGGTGACGGTGCTGGGCACGCCGGATTTCATCTACAATCAGCGGAATTTTCTTTTGCAGCCGGTGCTGGGTCTGGTGTCCCCGGAGGGCTTCGCTGACATGCGCCCCTCCCCGGCGGAGGTGGCGGAGGTCTTTACCGTCCCTCTGGAATTTTTCCGCAAAACGGCCCCGGAGGTCTACACCTATGACCTGACTCCTCAGGTGCCGGAAGACTTTCCCTACGGCCCCGTGGGAATTTCCCCAAGCTACCCCTGGGCCCATGGCAAGGCGGAAGTCCCGGTGTGGTACTGGCAGGGCCACGCCATCTGGGGCATGACCGCCCGTCTGGTGCGGGAGCTGGTATCTTGTGAGGACACGTGAACCGGCCGGGCTGCCGCGGTTTTCTGGACCGCGTATGGATACGGTTCCTCCCTCTGCCCGGAACGCGGCGGTTCTATGGATTCAATTTACCCACGAAAGCGGCTCCGCGGCCATGCTGCGGAGCCCGCGCTTTTACAGAAAGGAGCTCCCTGTTGAAACGATTTTTGAAAACCCTGGTACCCACGGCGCTGGTATGTCTGGCCGCCCTGACCGCCTATTTCCAGCGGGACGCTCTGTTTCCCGCTCAGTCCTTTTCCCTGGAAACGGTCCCGGCCTATAACGGGGAGCCCTATGTGGTGCTGGAGGACAACCAGCCGGGCTTTGACCTGGAAAGCCTTCCCACGACATCCTACGAATCTTACAGTCCCCTGGATTTTCTGGGCCGCTGCGGCGCGGCGGAGGCCAACGTGGGAATCGACCTGATGCCCACGGAGGAGCGGGGCGAAATCGGTCAGGTGAAGCCCTCGGGGTGGCAGACAGTGAAATATGACAGCGTGGACGGCAAATACCTCTACAACCGCTGTCACCTGATCGGCTATCAGCTGACCGGGGAGAACGCCAACGAGTGCAATCTCATCACCGGCACCCGCTCCATGAATGTGGACGGCATGCTGCCCTTTGAAAATCAGGTGGCCGACT
Organism: uncultured Oscillospiraceae bacterium; assembly: GCA_958426425.1. Taxonomy (GTDB): domain Bacteria; phylum Bacillota; class Clostridia; order Oscillospirales; family Oscillospiraceae; genus Oscillibacter. The sequence goes on along the minus strand of CATZYY010000029.1, from coordinate 9,469 downwards.
ATGTGCAGAATACCGGCAACCACGTCCTCTACCGGGTGACCCCCATTTTCTCCGGGACGGAGCTGGTGGCCCGGGGCGTCCAGATGGAGGCGTACTCCGTGGAGGATGGGGGAGAGGGTGTGTGCTTCAACGTCTACGTCTACAACAACCAGCCCGGCATCACCATTGACTACGCCACCGGAGACAGCTGGCTGTCTGAAAACGCGCCCAACCAGTCCTCCGATGCCCAGGCCGACAGCAATGCCGACACCAACGCCGGCGGTGAATCCGCCGGGGAGGAGACTTACATCCTCAACACCAGCTCCATGAAATTCCATGAGCCGGACTGCTCCGGCGCCGCCTCCATCAAGGCGGATAACCGCCAGACCTACACCGGCGACCGGGAGGACCTGATCGCCCAGGGGTACGCCCCCTGTGGGCAGTGCAATCCCTGAATTTCGCCAGCAGAATACTTTTTTCGGGACGGAGTGCCATGATCTGCCTCCGTCCCCGATTATTTGTGAACATTTTTCAAATTTTTCTGTTTTGTCGAACCACTCGACAAATTCAGACAGAATCCCTCCTTTCGTTTGTGTATGATAAGGGCAGTTCCTACATCTTGTGCCGTATTAGAAAGGACGGATACCAAATGCAGAATATCCCCAAGGAATATTTGCTTCTGTTCAACGCCATCACTGACGCGGAGGAATCTCTGCGGCGTCTGCAGGTCAACCTGATGGAGGCCCAGCGACAGGCAGAGGACCTGTTTATTCAAGAGGAAGACCCCACACCTCAGCAGCGCAGGGACGCCTCCTGACTCCATTGCCGGTGCGTCCAGGCTGTTGCATTTGCCGGTGACAGGCGGGAGCGGCCGTGGTAAGATGAAAAAAACACCAAGGGAGGCCACCGCCATGCATATCGGCTGTCACCTCTCCAGCTCCAAGGGCTTCGCCGCCATGGGCCGGCAGGCTCTGGAGCTGGGAGCCGACACCTTTCAGTTCTTCACCCGCAACCCCCGGGGCAGCCGGGCCAAGGACCTGGACATCGCCGACGCCCAGGTTCTGCTGGACCTGCTGGCGCAGCATCAGTTCGCGCCGGTCGTGGCCCACGCCCCTTACACCCTGAATCTCTGCGGCGCCAAGGAGGAAAACCGGGCCTTTGCCCTGGAGACCATGGCCGACGATCTGCGGCGGCTGGAGTACCTGCCGGGGCAGCTGTACAATTTCCACCCCGGCAGCCACGTGGGGCAGGGGATCGACGCCGGCATCGCGCTGATCGCCGAAGGACTCAATCAGCTGTTACGGCCGGACCAGTCCACCACGGTGCTGCTGGAGACCATGTCCGGCAAGGGCAGTGAGGTGGGCGGCAGTTTCCAAGAGCTGCGCGCCATTTTGGACCAGGTTGAGCTGGGAGAGAAGCTGGGCGTGTGTCTGGACACCTGCCACGTCTGGGACGCGGGCTACGATATCGTCCGGGATTTGGACGGCGTGCTGGAGGAATTTGACCGCGTTATCGGCCTGGACCGGCTCCGGGCCGTTCATCTCAACGACAGCAAGAATGCCCTGGGCAGCCGCAAGGACCGCCACGAGCGGATCGGAGAGGGCGCCATCGGCCTGGAGGCCCTGGTCCGGGTGGTCCGCCACCCGGCGCTGCGGGACCTGCCCTTCTGTCTGGAGACCCCCAATGAGCTGCCCGGCTACGCCCGGGAGATTGCCCTGCTGCGGCAGGCGGCAGAGGACTGAACGCAATCGCGCCCCGGAGGCAATGCCTCCGGGGCGCGTTTCTATGCAGGATCTGTGTTTCTTCGACCTCGAATTGGGCAGAAAGGCACCGTCCGCCGCTGCCGGGCCGCGATCCGGCAGCAGGGGTCAGTCCCGTTCCTCCCAGGCCATGTCCCAGAAAGAAGCCTCGTACCGGGAGCAGGCAGTGAAGATCTCCTCCAGCTCCCGCAGCTGGACTTCGGTGTAGTCCACCGTCAGCCGCTCCAGCATGTTCTTCAGGATCACATTGTTTCCCGTGTAGCGGTCGGTGATATACCCCCGCACCCACCGGCCGTAGAGAGGGTGGTTGGGGGCGTCAGGATGCTCTTCCACGATCCTGCGGGCGATAACCTCATAGCTGTATGCGCAGGCGAAAATGGCGGTCAGCACCTCGGCCTCGCCGCCCTTGTAGGCCACGCTGAGCATATAGGCGGTGTAGGAGCGGTTGTCCTGGGCGATAGGCGTCCGGTCCAGCTCCTCCTGAGTGATGCCGAAGTCGGCCATATAGCCGTTGTGGACGTTGACCTCACCATCCAGAATGGCCTGAATATACTTGGCGAAGAGCTTCATGACCTCCACGCTTCTGCTCTTGGCCACGCCCACGGCAAAAACCTTGGTGTAGTCCATGAGATACCAGTAGTCCTGAATAATGTACCGACGAAATTTTTTCACGTCCAGGGTTCCGTCCCCCAGGCCCCGGACAAAAGGCTTTTCATGATACCCCGCCCAGATATCCTCCGTGGCCTTCAGCAGCCGTTCCACAGTGCTCATACCGTGCCTCCTTTCACCATGCTCCGCCGCAGGAAGCCCAGCGGCAGGACCGACACAATCAAAATGCTCAGGATCCCTTCCACCAGCCGGGAGGAGTTGTAGACCAGGCTATAGCCCCAGGCGCCCCAGCCGTCCCAGGCGTTCTGGGAGTAGAAGATCACGCCGCTGAGCACGTGGCCCCAGCAGCGGATCGCCACCGCCAGGACCATGCCGCACACGGCCTTCCACCGTTTGTCTCCGCCGAAGACTCCGGCGTAGCCCAAGCAGGAAAAGCACACCAGCTGCTGCACAAAGATCTGGGCCCAGTGGACCGCCTCCCACCCCGGAATCAGGATCATGGCCAGGATACCGCACACCCAGCCCGTCACCATGGACAGCCGGTAGTCATACACCAGGGCCACCAACATCAGGGGGATCCAGGATCCGCAGGTAATGTTGGAGCCGGTGGGCAGGGGGACGCGGATAGTAGCCAGCACCAGCGTCAGGGCACAGACCACGCCTCCCAAGCTCAGCGCCCGGGCGTTCAGCTTCACGCCCCGGCACAGCCACACCGTGGCCAGCAGGTAAACCACCGCGAATACGGCGGTGATGACGGAGGAAATCATTTTACGAACTCCCCCTTTAGGTCAAACATGTGGTCCATGGGCCCAGCGCCTTTGCCCAGGTTCAGCTGAGCATTCAGGGCTCCGGAGATGTATTCCTTGGCCCGTTCCACGGCGGCGTCCAGGTCATAGCCCTTGGCCAAATTGGAGGCGATGGCGCTGGAGAGGGTGCAGCCGGTGCCGTGGGTGTTGGGGTTGTCGATCCGCCGGCCGTGGAACCACTTGCCCGTGCCGCCCCGCCAGAGGAGGTCGTCGGCGTCATTTACCTTGTGACCGCCCTTGCACAGGACGGCGCAGCCGTACCGCTGGCTGATGGACCGGGCGGCGGCCTCCATGCCCTCCGGGCCGGTGATGGACATGCCGGAAAGCAGCTCCGCCTCGGGGATGTTGGGGGTCAGGACTGTGGCCAGGGGCAGCAGCCGCTCCTTCAGGGTTTCCACTGCCGTCTCGGAGATCAGCCGGGCCCCGGAGGTTGCCACCATCACCGGGTCCACCACGATCCGCTCCGCGCCGTATTGGCGGAGTTTGTCCGCAATGACTTCGATCAGGGCAGAGGAGGAGACCATGCCGATCTTGACGGCGTCGGGGTAGATGTCGGTAAACACCGCGTCCAGCTCCGCCGCCAGGAAGGCCGGAGTAGCCTCCAGGATGTCTGTGACGCCGGTGGTATTCTGGGCAGTAAGGGCCGTAACGGCGCTCATGGCGTATACGCCGTTGGCCGTCATGGTCTTGATGTCTGCCTGAATTCCGGCGCCTCCGCTGGAATCGCTTCCAGCAATGGTCAATGCTGTTTTCATGTCATTTCTCCTTTCTTCAACAGCACAGTTTTATAAGGCGATACAAGGTGGTGCCCCCAATATACCGCACGTCGGAAATTCCCCTTACCGCTCTGCTTCCCGCAAATGCGGAAAGCTCCGCCGGACGGGGAATTTCCTCCTTCTCCGGCGAAAGCGGGGCTTTCGCCGGGTTGGGACGAGAGTTGCGTTTTTCCCCTTACCGCTCTGCTTCCCGCAGTCGCGGAAAGCTCCGCCGGACGGGGAATTTCCTCCTTCTCCGGCGAAAGCAGAGCTTTCGCCGGGTTGGGACAGCTTTAATTTTCGGCCATCTCCTCCGACAGGGCCAGCAGCTCCGCCGCCGCGGCCTTCACATCCGGCTGACCGAACAGGGCGGAGACCACCGCCACTCCCTGGAGCCCGCAGCCCTTCAGCTGGAGCAGATTTTCCCGGGTAATGCCGCCGATGGCCACCGCCGGGATCTCCACCGCCGCCGTGACGGCCCGGAGAGTCTCCCGTGTAATGGGCTTGGCGTCGGCCTTGGTGCCAGTGACGAAAGCAGCGCCTACCCCCAGGTAGTCGGCTCCCGCCGCCTGGGCCGCCAGAGCCTCGTCTGCATTGTGGGCGGAGACGCCGATGATCTTATCCGGCCCCAGAGCCTCCCTGGCCCGACCGGCGGCCAGGTCCTCCTGGCCCACATGGACCCCGTCGGCCCCGGAGGCCAGGGCGATGTCCACATCGTCGTTAATGATGCTGAGGGCACCCTTTTCCCGGCACAGCGCCACAAAGTGTCTGGCCTCCTCCAAAAAGGCCTTCTTATCCAGGTGCTTTTCCCGCAGCTGTACGATGCCTGCGCCGCCGTCAATGGCGTCGGCCACCTGCCGCAGCAGGGCATCCGTATCCGCGGCCCAGGCCCGGTCCGTAACGGCATACAGCCGCAGCCGTTTTTTATCCAGTTTCATCTGATCTTCCTCCTTGTCTGGGAACCTTTATGCCCTTTCAGCTGCCGTGAAAACAGGCGGAACGGAATGCGCGCCAAGGCTTTGCACAACATTTTGGCCGTCCCGCCGGGGCGAGAAACCACCGCGGCATATTTGGCACAGAAAAAACCGCGGACACACCAAAAAGGTCGTCCGCGGCAATACGCCTCATGATTTCCCTACGTTGGCATGATCCAAATCAGGTCAGGTCGGGACCATGGCGGTCCCCTCTCAGCCCGGCAATACGGACTCCCCTTTGTTTGCTTTTGCCCTATCATACGCCTCTTTCTTCCACAATGCAAGGGCGGAGCGCGGTTTTTTTCACAATTTCCAGACCGGCGGGGCCTTGACAAGCCCTGCCGGTGGTGCCATAATTAGCCTCGTAAAAACACAGGGGAGCCGTTACGGCTGAGAGGAAGCGCACGCTTCGACCCTCCACCTGATGTGGGTAATGCCACCGTAGGAAGTCATTATCTGATCTGACGCGGCGGGCGGCCCAGGTGGGTCCCCGCCGTTTTTTCCACTTTTTTGAGAAGGGAGCGTGGAGAAACATCGAGCATTCCGGCGCCCCGGGGCATCCGGGAGCGGGCCGAGGGGGAGCGCCCTGGGTCCGGGCCGGCCAAGCAGCGATGGGAAGCCGTGTTCCGGCGTGAGAGGAGGCCAGTGAGCCTCGACCGACTTTCTCCGCAGACGGGATCAGACCCGCCTGTGCCTTGCCCTGCAAGGGAGAGACGCTGCATGGAATCGCCGTTTTCTCCCCGAGACTTTTTCGAAGGAGTGTTTATCATGAGAAATCTGTTTGTGAAAAAGCTGGCTCTGGCCGGCATGCTGTGCGCTGTGGCTGTGGTGGGGAGCCTGTTCCAGTTTCCCGTATTCGGCAGCCAGTGCGCCCCGGTGCAGCACATGGTCAATGTGATCTCCGCCGTGTTCCTGGGTCCCTGGTGGGGCGTGGCCATGGCCTTTGTGTCCAGTTTGCTGCGCAACATCCTGTCCCTGGGGTCTCCCATGGCCTTCCCGGGCAGCATGTGCGGCGCCCTGCTGTGCGGTTTGGTGTATTGGAAATCCAGGAACCTTCCCGCCACCCTCTGTGCTGAGGTCATCGGCACCGGCGTCATCGGCGGTCTTGCCGCCTATCCCGTGGCAAAACTGGTCATGGGACTGACGCCGGAGACGTACACGGTCTACATCGTGCCCTTCCTGATCTCCACCGTGGCCGGGTCTGTTCTGGCCGGCATTCTGGTGACCGCCCTGAAAAAAAGCGGGGCCTTCCGGTCCATGGATGCAAAGCTGGAGCACTGAGATACTGTTTTCTGGGAGCGTGAATCCATGATTGAATTCCACCGGCTGGAGGAGGTGCGGCAGCGCCGTCCCCTCATTCACTGCGTCAGCAACATCGTCACCGCCGGCGACTGCGCCAACCTGGCCCTGGCAGTGGGCGCCAGCCCCATGATGGCCCATGCCCCGGAGGAGATGACGGACATCACCGCCATCTCCAGCGCCACGGTCCTCAACACCGGCACGCCGGACGAGATCCGCTTCGAGGTCTGCGCCCAGTGCGGCAAGGCAGCCAACGCCGCCCAGACGCCGGTGGTGCTGGACCCGGTGGGCGTGGGTGCCTCTCCCTGGCGGCTGCGCCGGGTCCAGGAGCTGCTGCACCTGTTTACTCCCACTATTTTACGGGTGAATCTGGGCGAGGCCCAGGCCCTGTCCGCCGGCAGCGGCCGGGAGCAGGGGGTGGACAGCCCCCAGCAGGCCGATTGGGAAGTCCGGCTGACCGTTGCCAAGGCCTTGGCCCTGCGGCGCCACGCCGCGGTGCTGCTGAGCGGGCCGGAGGACATCGTCACCGACGGACAGCGGAGCTGGTGTCTGCCGGGGGGCAGCGATCTCATGTCCTCCGTCACCGGAACCGGGTGCATGCTGTCGGTGCTGTGCGGCGTGTTTGCCGCCGTGGAGCCGGATGGGGCCAGGGCCGCCGTGCTGGCCTCTGCCTTTTGGAAAGTCTGCTCCAGCCGGGCGGAGGAAGCCGCCGCAGGCCGTGGGCCCGGCACCTTCCGCACCGCCCTGATGGACGCCGCCGGTACCCTGACCACCGGGGAGTTTGCCGCTCTGGCTCAAATCCGGGAGCTGTGAGTTTCCTGCCACGAGGTGCCGCATACGGTCGCGGAACATGGTCTGCGGTCTTTGAGACCCTTCGGACAGATAAAAAACGCAGGAGGAGCCCAAAGGGCTCCTCCCGTTTTTTGGTCTACTTCCCGCCGCCGGCGCATAAGGTTGTCCCAGAGGTGAGTGTGATGAGGCGATGGGCGGTAGTTTCCAATATTCTGCGGAGGGGCGGAGCGGTGTGCCTGGCGGCGCTGACGCTTTGGGCAGCGGCAGTCACCGCCGGCAGCGGCACCCTTTCCGAGGCCTGGGCCGCCCTGCGGGAGGCGGCTCCCCGGGGCGTGCTGCGTTGGGAGCTGGGGGACCTGTGGCAGCGGGACCAGCTCTCTGCCGCCACAGCCCTGGCTATTGGGGAATCGCCCCTGCTGCTGTCGGCCCGTCCGGCGGTGGCGGAGCTGTGGTCCTCGGAGCGGGAGGAGCAGCCCCAGGTAGAGGGGGAGGACGAGGAGATCGTCACCGAGCCGGTGGAGGAAACGCCTCTGGAGGCCCCGGAGGCCGCCGACAACGGCGTGGCCGCCCGAACCCTGGTGCCAACGGACCCCAGCGGATATACCGTCTGCGGCTCCGTGTATATCAGCAACGGCACGGACCATACCCTCTCCGTCTCGGAGCTGACGGAGCCCTTTGACGCCCAGCTGGTGGACGGCGCTCCCCAGATCCTCATTCTCCACAGCCACGGCAGCGAGGCCTACACCCCTGCCGGGGACGCGGAGGTGGTGTGGTCCGGAGACTACCGGACCACCGACTCCCGGTACAACGTGGTCAGCGTGGGAGACGCCATGGCGGAGGAATTCACTGAGGCCGGGATCTCCGTCCTCCATGACCGGACGCTGTACGACTACCCCTCCTACTCCGGGGCCTACGACCGCTCCCTGGCTGCCATCGAGAGCTATCTGGCCCAGTACCCCTCCATCCGCTTTGTGCTGGATATCCACCGGGACGCCATCGCCGACAGCGAGGGCAACCAGTACAAGGTGGTGTCCACCATTGAGGGGGAGGGCACAGCCGCCCAGCTGACGCTGGTCATGGGCAGCGACGGCAGCGGCCTGGAGCACCCGGACTGGATGGAAAACCTGAAACTGGCGGTGGCCATTCAGGAGAGGATTTTGGGAGACTACTCCACCTTGATGCGGCCCATGCTGCTGCGCAACTCCCGGTACAACCAGCACGCCACCACCGGGTCGCTGCTGGTGGAGGTGGGCGCTGCCGGCAACTCCCCGGAGGAGGCCGCTCTTGCGGGCCGTCTCTTTGCCCGGCAGATGGCCCAGCTGCTGATCGAGAAGGGGAAGTAAACGGCGCCCCTATGCGGTATCGAGAGCCGCCGCTTTTCCCCGCAGAGAAATTCCAGCGGCACCGGCAGCGCCCCGGCTCACTGGGCCGGGGCGCTGCCGGTGGTAGGGCAGGGAGGCAGTGCCTTCCGGGGGCCGCGCCATCCTTTTCCCTTGCTGGAAAAGGTGGCTCACGGCGTTCCGCCGCCCGCATGCGGCGGAACGCATTTCAATTCGTTTTTCCCGGCGGCGTGTACGTCGGGAAAAACACTTCTCAGTCCGCAAGTGTGGGGCCGCCGCGCCGCAAGGGGTTGCGGCCCTGCGTGCGGCGTTCCGCCGCACCTTCTCAAAGAGCCCGGGGCTCTTTGAGAAAATAAAAATCCCGTCCCAAAATTGGGACGGGATTTTTCAAGCAATTTACTCGGTCACATAGGGCAGCAGAGCGATCTGACGGGCACGCTTGATGGCCTCGGTCAGCTGACGCTGATGCATGGCGCAGGTGCCGGTGGTCCGGCGGGGCAGGATCTTGGACCGCTCGGACACGAAACGGCGCAGCTTGGCGGCGTCCTTGTAATCGATATACTCGCACTTGTCCGCGCAGAACTGGCAGACCTTGCGGCGCTTGCCGCGAGCGGGGCGCGCGGGTCTGGCTTCACGATCAATGGCCATGTGGGGTTCCTCCTTTATCAAAGTCATATCAGCACCCTGAGGGGAGCTGAGGAAAGTGCCGGCAGGCGGCACATACAATCAAAACGGCAGCTCGCCGTCCTCCTCGCCGATCTCGGCGAAGTCGGACGTTCCTCCGGCAGGGGCGGCGCCGCGGCCAGCGGCAGGCGCACCGTAGGAGGCGGGGGCACCGTATGCGGGGGGAGCGCTGTAATCGCCGCCACCGTCCCGCTTGGAATCACCGAAATAGACGTTGTCGGCCACGACTTCGGCGCTTCTGCGCTTTCCGCCGTCCCGGTCCGTCCAATCGCGGATCTGCAGCCGGCCCTCCACCACGGCCATGCGGCCCTTGGTGAAGTACTTGCTGACGAACTCCGCGGTGCTGCGCCAGGCCACCACGTCGATGAAATCGGTCTCCTTCTCGCCGCTCTGGGACTTGAAGTCCCGGTCCACGGCCAGGGAGAAGGACGTGACGGGGGTGCCGCTTCCGGTGCGGCGCAGCTCGGGGTC
>CATZYY010000028.1 GCA_958426425.1 uncultured Oscillospiraceae bacterium | reverse complement strand
TGATTCCATTTTGAAAGCAAGTGGATTGACAGAGGGCTCTCAATATAAGCTTGCATGAACTCAATAAATACCGTAGAGTCTCCTGCATCATTGGAGGCGTTGATGGCCTTGTAATATTGCTGCTGACGGTCATGGATGATGGACTCCACAGGGAGCCAGGCAAAGGCCGAGTTCCATTTGGAAAGCAGCAGTGTATGCCACAGGCGGCCCACACGCCCATTCCCGTTAGCGAAAGGATGGATTAGTTCCAGTTCGTAATGGAACACACAGCTGCGGATCAGCATGTGTACTTCGCTGTTTTTTACCCAGTTCAGCAGCTCCATCACCAGAGTGGGGTCATACTGCGACAGTGTTCCAAAATGCAGGATGTGCACATCCCTGTCCACCACCCCCACAGGTCGTGTACGGAACATGCCGGATTCCTCTACCAAACCCCGTGTCATAATGCCGTTGGCAGTCAGCAGATTGTCTACCAAATAAGGATCGAGTTCATCCATCCGATTATAAAACTCATAGGCGTTCTTGGCTTCTGCAATATCCTTAGGTGGGGGCAGGACCTGCTTTCCATGAAGGTTGCTATGAGAATACCACCATTGCTGGTAGACCTTATTCATACCAAGAGCGGCAAAGCAAATTGCGAAAAACTCCTGAAACCACTTAGCACCAAGAAAGTCCTAATGCATCGAGTTTCGATGAAATCTTATGTTTTTTCGTTTTGTCAACTTTTTTCCCAAATGTAACCTTAGTTGAAACTTTATTAAAACTAATTGGTAAAATTATGTAATCAATATCGTTCTCTTTAATTTCATTTGCACTTCGTAAAATACCAACTAATCTTGTTTCCTCTTCAGTTATATACGGGGTAATCACTCTCCTAGCTACATTTGTTAGATTAAGATTTATTTTCCCGTCTACCTGGATAGAAGAATTCGGTTTATCGTTTGTATAGTCCACATCTGTCATTTTCAAGTCTACAAATATCGATGTTGGCTTATTAAGATTACAAAACGGTTTAGGTTGACTAACACAGCTAATATTAAATCCATATTTTGCCACTAATTTTTGGTCTGCAGAGTATGCCTCTATATATCTTGTGATATCAATCAATTCTTTATGCAATGGTTCTGTACAGCTGCTAAATGTTATCATCGCACCCCTCTTATTGTCACCAAACTCATTCCATAAATGAGTACTCCTTGTCAAGGAACTGACAAATATACTACCCAAGAGAGACGTTTCAATACCATCCTGTTCATACTGTGCGTTGCCACTTATATTACATATGTTATTTAATTTTAAAGCACGGCTTGAAATAATTCTGTCTAATGTTTCCAGACTGCAAAAATGGTGGAGTTTTTTTCTTTGCTCTGCCTGAATACGCAACAAGTGTTCTTTTTCATTACCTATTTCAATACAGTGCGAACTGACAGTTATTATAATGATACCTCCAATCTAAATTTTGCTCAAAGGCTAGGAAACCTATGGATAATTCGAATACGGTTAGCACGCCGGAGCGTGGGACGTGTAGAAGGGGGGAGGATATAGCTAAACACTCCACCAGTTCGGCAATCACCGCCACATTGTCAATGATTTGGTTTGTGATTTCAAAAGAAGGACTTTTCTGCTTTACAATGTCATCGCCAAAATTGTAAATTATTGGATTTATTGTATCACACATGGCTCATTTCATCAATTAAGATCGGAGGGTAAATAATTAGAATAAAGCAAAATTTTACAAATATTTCTATTTTGTTTAGTTGTCAAAATTTATTGCCGAAAGAGAGTTTAACCTAGATTTACCACGAACTGCCGTAAATTCAGAATTAATGAAATTTGACGGACTTACCTAATCAGTTTGATGGATATTCAGCGATAAAAAAATAGCTATTTCCATGGGTACGTGGTATGTTGTGTACTTACCAAAAACGAAAAGGAGATGAAAACAATGAAACAGAAGCCTGTCCAACAGAACAAACTAAATATTCAGCTAAGGCCCGCTTCCTCAACGGAAGCGGGCCTTTTCTATTCCCAGATGGAAGAAGGTGAAGATCGTTCCCTTGGCACCGTTGGCCATCTGAGAATGGACTTCGGCCGTGAAGGCCAGGAGTTCTGGAGCAGCTGGTGGAAGCACAATGGGGATCACTTCAACACCCCGGAGTTTCGGGAGGAACTCCAGCAGGTCGTGGACGAACTGCGCCGCAGCGGTCCCCTGAAGGATCTGAAGGCCATGCGGTCCTATTGCGACAGCCACGGCGGTGCCATCGAGGATAAGGGCGCCACCTGCGGCTACATTGCAGAAACGGAGCACTACCGCTACTGTCTGCGCTGCACCCCGCTGCCGGGCCATTATCAGGGCTATCTGTACTGCTATGACCTGCGCCAGCAGCGAATGACGCAAAAGGAGGCGCCGGTGGGCCGGGTGACCTACGCCGGCGGCGAGGAACAGACCTTTACGGATGCGCAGAAATACCTGGACACCATTCGGGAGGAACTTCCGTATCAGGCCACCACCGGCCTCCGCTATGAGACGCTGACGGACGATCCTGCGGTACGGAAAGCGGTTGACGATTTTCTTCTGGACTTCGCTGGAGAGGAAAACCCCCGGCGAGCCTGCAATTACGGTTTGACGGAGGCGGGAAAACAGGCGCTCCGGGAAGCCGCCGATCCCGACCGCCCCCACACCTACGCCTGGTTCGTGATGACGGACTGCAATACGCCGGATGAGCAGATCCTCCGGGACCTGACACTGGAGGAGGCGGTTCATATCTACCGGGACAGCACTCGGCCGGAAAAGCGGCTTGGTGTTACCAAGGACGGGATCGCCACGGTGGACTTCCTGCGGGAAGCGGATGGCGAGCAGGTCTTCTTCCAGGATCACAGGCAGATGGACAGCTTTCGCAATGACCCGGCGATCTTTGAGGCGGTGCAGCAGATCCACCGTGAGCTGGAGTGGAGCGCCCCGGTACGGGACATGGTGATGAGGGGGATTTAAATGGGTACAAGGAGCTACATAGCAAAACAGATTGGAGACAACCAGTTTCTGACAATCTACTGCCAGTTAAACGGGTACCCGGAACATAATGGCGTTCTGCTGGTAAATCATTACAATACACCGGAGAAGGTAGACGAACTACTTGCACTTGGCGATTTATATTACCTCAGAGAGTTTGTCGCCCCTGATCCTGATTTTCCCCATTGTGTAGATGATGCACAACCTGGTGTAACCATTGCCTATCATAGAGATGAAGGCTGCAGAGATTGTGAGGCCAAAGTGATGACCTTGGAGGAACTTTATGAGTCCACCGAGGAATGGGTTGAATATGCCTATATCTTCAGCCAACAAGGGAAGTGGTTCTTCTTCCGTCCCGGCCAGGCTGCCCTTGGTATACATGAAATGAAGGAGTATATGGAGAACGATATGAAGAAAAGCGAAATCTTTTACAAAGCAATCGAGAGCAGAAAGGGTTTGCCTTCAGAAGAATATAAAAAGCTGGCAATATCGCAAGAGTGGCTGGAGTTTCTGCGGGAGCAGTACCCCGCCGGATACCGGGTCCGGCTCAGCGAGATGCGGGACAATCCGGACCCGATTGCTCCGGGCAGTATGGGCACCCTGGACTACATTGACGATGCCGGCCAATTCCATATCAATTGGGACGACGGCAGGACGCTGGCTCTGGAGATCGGGGTGGATCGCTTCCGGGTCCTGCTGCCGGAGGCGCAGACGGTCAAATTCTACATGCCGCTGACGGCGGAATTATTCGGATATGATGACTGGGGCGACCGCGAGGAGTATGGGTCAGACCTGAACGGCAGAGATCTGCGGAGCTACGAGGCCGAGATTCGAACAGCCTTAGTGGGCAATCGAATGCCGGTGGAAGCAGACTGCGGGATGATGCACTGGTATGACAAGCAGGATGGTGTCAACGGTAAGGTCCAGTCTGCAATCTTCGATGTGGAAAACCGGGACGGTCAGCTCTGGGGCATTGCAGAGTGTAAGGTGATTGGCACTCTGACGCCGGAGGAGAAAGAGACTCTGGCGGATTACATCGCAGGACAGGCCTCTGACGGCTGGGGAGAGGGCTTTGAGCAAAGAGAAATCGAGGTCGACGACGGCATCCTGAATGTACATCTCTGGAACAGCCAGAATTGGACCATCCAGACAGAGGAGGAGAAATTCTCTCAAGACTTTCATACTCGGTTGCCTGACCTGTGCTGGTCCGTCAGGCCCGGAGAGGGAGCTCTCATCTATATCAAAAAGGGCGAGTTCGGATACAGCCGGAGCGACAGCTCAACAAGAGATAAGGCTCAAAATCGCTACCTGGCGGACTACAACAACCACCGCCGTGGTATTACCCGAGCTCAGGAACAGGCAATGCTGGCCGGATGTATGCACGGCTGGGATATCCCCATGGCCGATCCTGTGGTTCAGGAGCGAATCTTGGGCGCAAAAAACGACCTTGAAATGAAGGGACCGTGAGCCCATTAAAAAGCTAAAAGGAGGAGATCTGAATTGAGTGAGAAAACATTTGGCGTGTATCTGGCAAAGGAGGACCCGGAGAGCGACGCCTATGCCAAGCTGGACCTTCCTGCCCAGCCCTGGGAGCTGCTGGATGCTTTGGACAAGCTGCACTTGCAGGAGGGCGACCGCCTCTACCTGGAGATCGATGACTACTATGACTTCGAGGAGCTGGCGACGGTCTTACGAGACCAGGATGACAGCCTCGCGGAGCTGAATGATCTGGCAGAGCGACTCACCCGGCTCAATGATGTGCAATGCGCGGCCCTGCAGGGCCTGATCCAAATGGAAACTGCCAAAAGCGGAGGCGAGATCAGCGTCAGCCGACTCCGGGACCTGACCGAGAGCACGGATTGCTGCCATGTCGTGCCGGAGGCCCTCAATGACAGCCAGCTGGGGAGATTTTATGCCGAGAACGGCTTTGTGCCGGAGGTGGAAGGGATATCAGACACCGTGTTCGAGTTGCTGGACTTCGCGGCCATCGGCCTGCGGGCCCGGAAGGAGGAGGGCGGCGTCTTCACGCGGAAGGGATATGTCCTCCAGAACAGCGATCTCAAGCAGGCACCTTCGGTACCCGGAAAGATCGCGGAGCCGGACTACATGGTCCTGCTGGAAGTGGCCAGACGGCAAGGCGATGGCCCTGCACAGGACAGCGCCGGTCCGATCCTGGTCAAGCTGCCGGCGGCGCCGGAGGAACTGGAGGCAGCGGTGAAGCGCCTGAATGTCGCTTCCTCACAGGAACTGTGGTGGCGATGTATCGACTGTGTGATCCCGGAGATGCGGGATACGGTCTCCTCGGCCAGTGAGATCAAAGATGTCAACCGTTTTGCGCAGACGGTGGCTGCCATGCCCCAGGGGCAGCGGAAAATGTACAAGGCTGTGCTGGAGGGCCTGCGGTGCAACAATCTGCCAGCTGCTATCGCACAGGCGGATACGTTGAATGCGTATACGCTCAACGAAGAAATATATTCTCCCTCTGAATTTGCGAAGGAGAAGATCCGGTCCATCATAGATGAGGCCATGGTGGATCAGGTCCTGACAAACCTCAATCTGTATCGTTACGGAGAAACTCTGATGGAATCGGAACACTGTATCCAGACCGGTTATGGCCTGCTCCAGCGCCGGGATGAACGGGAACTCCGTGTCCAGGAGAAACAAATCGGGATGAAAGAAATGAGGCGATGAAAGATGAACCAAAAGCAAGAGGCCCTCCTGGGGCTTCCATTGACCAATGCGGAGAGGGAGTGGCTGACAGATCGACTAGAGACCCTTTCTGTAAAGGAGAGCTATCAGCTGTCCGCGGCGATCATGCGGTCCGGGAGACTGCAGGAGCTGGTGGGAAAAAGCAGAGTTGAACTGCAAGCTACCGTGCTGCGGATGAAGCCGGACGTAGCCGTGGAGGCGATCAACTGCCTGATGACACTGCACGATTATGAGGTCTGCTACCCGGCAGGCAGCTATGATGCCCTGGGACGGTTCTTCCTGCAATATGAAAGTGGCGCCCCCAGGGAGACCCTGCCCTTCGTAGACCTGGACCAGCTGGGCAGGCGTTATGAGGATCTCCATCCCGGACTTTTCATCGGCGGCGGCTATGTGGTCTATCCCACAAAGGAGCCGGAGCAACACTATACCGGCCACAACCTGGCGGAGCTGAATGATTCGGATTGGAGCGTCCGTCTGAAGATTGCGTCACCTGAAAAACCGGAGGGGGTCTGGGTTCGACTGCCGGATTATTCCATGGTGAATGATGACAAAGCGGATGAGGTGGAACTGGCTCTACTGGACCTGAAAGTCGACACCATTCAGGACTGTACATTGCTGGATGCCCGCTGTATCCTCCCGGAGGTGGAGGACTTGGTGAGCGAATACCATGAATTGGCGGATCTCATCTATGATGGCAATGACCTGGGCTTCCTGCTGGATGAACAGGGCCAGGGGATACCGCACTTCAACGAGAAGTTCCATGCCGCCCTGGCCTATGAAAAATGCACCCGACTGGGTGCGGCACTGGACATCGCGCAGAACCTCCGATGCTATGACTTCGTGCCGAAGGAGGAGGTAGAGTCCTTCGCCGGAAAGTACCTGGAATCCAGAGGAATCGAAGAAGGATACGTGAGCCTGCTCTCCGAGTGTATGGACCGGGAGAGCTACGGGAGATACCTGCTGGCCCAGCAGGGCTATCAGCATCATGCGGCCAGCGGCAGCTTTATCCGACGGAATCAGCTGGACTTCTGCTATGAGCGCAGCCAGCCGCCGACACCGCAAGCGCATTTCGAGATGAAACTCTAACCACAAAACATAGGAGGAACCACAATGCCTACATTCCAGATTACGGATTGCTTTGGAGAACAGGTCACCTTGCAGCCCCGGTTGGGACTGTACTCCGTCACAGATTTTTGGGGGCAGGAAATGCCGGGACTGGCCATCATCCTGGACCGCTTGGGCAGTACGCCGGAGGAGACGGAGCAGTATGCCGTGCTGACGACCTCCTTCGGAGAGTTCATCGGCGCCAAGGACTGCGCGTACATTGACACCAATAACTGCTATTTTGCCCCGCAGCTTCTGGAGCAGGGCTTTGCTGAGAATACCGGGCTGACAAAAAGCAGTGGATTTTGCCAGTACCCCCTGTGGCACTTCAAGGAGAATTTCCTCCGAGAGATTGGTGGAGAAGTCTATGAGCAGTATGCCAACTGTTTCCAATCCTATATGCATACGGGACCGTTTGGGGGGCCTGAACCTGCGGAAGAACCGACGAGTCAGATGGGAGGGATGAAGATGAAGTAATCAAGAGGAAGCTAACAAAACAGCAAATATAAGATCAGGGGCCGTATTCCCGAGTGGGACAGCGGCTCCCTCTTTTGGCCCTTTTCGGGAAGACGAACCCCGGAAAGGAGTGCAATATGGGTAAGGAACAGTTGCTGACGTTTTTGAAGAACAGATGCAAAGGAAAAGAGAATCAGATCAAGGGAGTTCAGCTTCAAAGGGCTTTCGGCATCAGCAGTACCACACTGCAAAGCTGGGTCAGTCAGCTTCGACAGGATGGGGAACTGATTTGCAGCGATGCCTGCGGGTATTATTACGCCGCCTCAGGCTGGGATGTATGCGTGACAATGGAAAGAATCCAGCGGACGATCAACACACTGCAGAAGGACAATCTTGGACTAAAACGAGGTCTTCGAAGTTGCTCTGTCAGAGATAGGGGGTACCATGACTGATACCCTGTTTCCCTGGACGGGGAACAAGCAGAAGTTGCTTCCCTTTATTCTTCCCATGGTTCCACCCAGCGCCACGACATCCGTGGAAGCATTTGGCGGCAGCGCAGCCTACAGTTTGGGCCTTAAACCTAAGAAGGGGCGTCTGGATATCTATAACGACCTCAACAACGATCTGTTCAATCTCTTCTGCTGTCTCAAGGAGAAGCCGATTGCGCTTGCAAAGGAGCTTGATTTCTTCCCGGTTCACGGCAGAATACCATTCCAGTTCTACCGTAATATCCTGAATCATGAATCGGACTACTTAAAAAATATCGATCTGGAGAAAGAAATTATCCAAAGTGAGCGATCCTTTTCCGAGGAGGAAGTCCAGGAGCTGCTGAAGATTCTGGACGGGAGAGCCAACCTTTTTGATGTCCAGCGGGCGGTTGCATTCTTGATGATCACGCACGGCAGCTATAACGGAACCTGTAAATCCGTTGGGATTCGGACCGTTGATGTGGGTGCCATTATCAAACGGATGCCGAAGGTATCTGATCGAATGCATAGTTTGGTGTTGGAAAACAAGAATGCCATGAAGCTGATCTCTGAACGGGATGGGGTCCATACGGTCACCTACGCAGATCCTCCATACTTCAAAACTGAACGCTGCTACAGTGTTCAGTTTCTTCCCAAAGACCACATCGAACTGAGAGACGTACTGCGAGACTGTAATGGATATGTAATCTTGTCCTACAACAACTGCAAAGAGGCATGGTACCTGTACGAGGAAGATTTCTTCATCTTTGGGCTGACCCGCAACAATCCAATGGCAAAAAAGCGCGGTGCAGTCTATAAGGAAGTGATCATTACCAACTATGATCCAAGGCCTCTTATGGACCACCAGATGGATCTCTTTGAACAGACGACAAAGGAGAAGTGGGAGCTGATTCCATTAAACATTCCCAAACATATCAAAAAAACGCTATGAAGGAGAACGTATCTGTGGATTTGTTAATATCACGGGATGATGCCGCTGGATCGCAGCAGATCCCTGAGGCAGTCTTGGAGTATTCCGGTTTGATGAAAGCAAAGAAGCTGCTTGTTCATGCAGACAGCAACTACATCTTAATTACGGAGCCGTGTATGCCGGCAAAGGAACTGCTTGAACTGATTTCCAGCCTGCGCGAAAGCGTGGAGGCCCTTCTGTTTGAGTTGGTACATGCCAGCCAGCATATTCATCTCAAATGTGACTGGGGGGGAGATCCTCTGGAGATGATCGACGAGGATGTTGTGCATGAACTGATAGGCTGTGGGGCCAACATGGAAGGGCTCCGGCTCTTGCTGATGAAGGAGGCGATTGAAACAGATGATGAATGAAACATATCTCTACAGAGGGAGCTTGGCCGAAGCCCGGCAGAACGATCAGGTATCCCTCTGGCGGGCCAGCCACCAGGCAAACATCGCCTGTAAAGCGGCCATAGAGGCAAGTATCCGTAACGGCTTTGATGGAATGCGCCTGAAAAAAGGCTGCATACAGGAAGTCCTGGAGGAATACGGCTTCAAACGTGTTGGCTGGGTGCTGGCCAATACCGTGCGGGAGAAACTGTGGGACGGTCGGTTCAGCCAGAGCAACAAGGAGTGGGCACGCTGCCAGATGATCCCGCCTGATCCCGAACATAACTGTGATTTCATCGTAGGAAGCCATCCGGCAGTGCTGGATGGCTTTTTGAATGAAGTCCGTGCAGAGTTTCAGAAGCTGAACCTTTTCGGGCCGGAGCACTGCCACCCTGATTCCCACGCTACGCTGGACTACGAGGGAAAGGTGCTAGTCCTCAGCGTCGATGCCTTAAAAGAGTCCTACTGGTCTCAGGAAAATCAGCTTTGGTATGCCCATGACGGATTTGGCTGCCAGCCCCATGCCATTGGCCGGTCTATCCGCTGTACCTGTCTGGGAGACGGAGAGGAAACGCGCTGGAACCGCGCGGATTTCACTGGCGTTCTCAAGGACGAGTTCCTTCCGGACTGGGCCTCCGAAAAGCTGAAAGAGCTTATTGGGCAGAAAAATCCGGATTTACAGAAAACGATAGTGACCTCTGGCAGGGAACAGTATCCCTCCAAAGAGCCAGTGCTCCCTGATAACCTAACCATGAAATGAGGTGCAAGATGAGTATTTTCTATTACACCATGGATGACGCCGGGAGAAAAAAACCTCCATCTGCAAGGCGGAGTGTGGTGGAGCAGTTCCATAACCTGAGCGACGCATTGGCTCGTTATCGTGAGCTGCCGGAAACAGGGGAAAAGACTCTGGGAATTGCTGACGGTATCCGCGCTCTGGAATTGGTGCGCTGTGTACCGCTGTTTCCCACAGACCGGGAAGGGGAAAGCATCCTCTCATCCGATCCACGGAAATATCCGTTTTGGGCCAAACGGCCAGAAGCGATCCTGGCGATGGAAACCTGTCAGCGGGTGCTGAGGCTTCGCTATATGACCCAGGGAACCATCCGTGTCCCGATCCCCAACGCAGAGGAACTGCCGAAGGAACTGAAGGGTAAACGGTTGTGGATGAAGAACCCCCATGATGATCCGAAGACTGCAATTCGAAGAGTCCGAGTGATCGGAAAGGGATATATGCCGCCGGAAGTCTTGCAAGAGGAAAAAAACCCACCCCACCTGGTCTTTGAGTATTGGGTCGACCTGATCTCCACCGATGGCGCATACGACTACCGCCCCATGCAGCCCTGGATGTTTGACCTGCTGGCACAGCAAACATTGGCGCAAATGAAAAATGAAAAGGAGGAATGAGCGATGAGCCGGAATCCCCAAAAAGAAGCAGTTCCCAGTTACGAGCAACTCCCTGTGCAGATCCACGTTAAGATCTACCCCGCCAAGAAGAAGGGCGGACCCTTGGCCTTCGCGTCAGTCAATCTGAACGGATGCTTTGCGGTGCAGGGGATCAAGATCCTGAACAGCAAGAACGGTCCCTTTGTTTCCATGCCCAGCCGAAAGGTTGGTACGAAATACATGGATTACTGTTTTCCCTGCACCTCAGAGTTCAAGCGTACATTTGATGAAGCGGTCCTGGAAGCCTATCGACTGGAGATGCACCGGACCCAGAAGCAGCAGAACGGCCCGACGATGGGCGGAATGAATATGAAGGGGTGAAAAACATCATGAAGAAATTGTTTACCATTTGTGCCGTAGTACTGAGCCTGACTGCCGCATTGACTCCGGCGGCCATGGCCGCCGAGACCCCGGAGGTCCAGGTGTGCTACCCCACATCGGTGACCCAGAGCGAGGATGGTAGTGAGATCCGAAAGATCTATGACCTGTCGCCGGAGGATGATCCCTTGGGAATTTCCCGCTCGGATTTTGAACAGGACGGGTATCACTACACGCTGACAGATCTGCTCAAGCAGGAGCTCCCGGAGCATGAGGAGCGCCAGCACACAGAGACGGTCTCGCTCCAGAGCGACAAAAAGGATATGGAGTCCGTGCTGGCCCTGTTGCCCCAGGAGAAGGAGTTTGTGACAGAGGACGGTATGATCGGGACGCTGGAACTCCAGCTCAGTACGGTGCAGGTTGAAGTAGCCGGATACGGAAGTTCCACCAAGAAAGTGACCGCCACCCGGAGCTATCCCAATCTGGTGAATCAGGATACTGAGAATATTCCCAAGACCATCACGGACAATGGCCGCACGCTGACGCTGGAGACCCTCCAGTGGCAGACAGACAACACTGCCTCTCTGGATGGGTATGCCCTGGGTGACCGATTCACCGCGGTGGCAACCTACTCCGGCAGCGCCACCAGCAGCTATGTGAAGGGGTATACGGTAACCGCTGACTACACCGGGACCGTCTCCCGCATTGCATTGGACCGAGTTCGGTATGTGGCCATCTTCGAGGGCACCCCTATCCAGCCGCTGGCAGGAACTGAAGACAGCGGAGCCAGCCAGTTCAACTGGGGCGCCCTGCTGCTGCCGTTTGGGATCGTGGCGGCTGTCGGCGTAGGGATTGGTGCGGCGGTCTTCTTCCGCCGGCGCAGTGAAGCGGTGGAGGTGGAGAATGAAGAGCAGTCCCAGTAAGTAAACGTCAAATCAGCTTCTTAGAGGCTGAACGGGAAAACAGAGTTCCAAACTGGAACAGAAAGGAGAACGTATGAAAAAAGTATGGAGCGTCTTGCTCGTTGTCTGCCTGATGGCAGGCTTGACAATCCAGGCCGGTGCCCTGGAATATACCATCGACGCACCCGGTGACCCTGACTACGGAAAGCCAACGTCCATCGAGCCTGTGATCACAGCGGACGGCGGCGCCGCGGTCAACGAGGACCGCAGCAAGAATGCGGCGTTGGTCCCTCCTGCTTTTGGCAGCCCCGGCGCCTATGCACTCAACACCGGAACTTACCTCACACCCAATCTGGCACCCGGGGGTATGGCAGCCACCGGCGCCGTCATCAACGGCGGCACCGCAGCTGTCGTTACGCCTGGAACGCCCATCACCAGCACGCCCCCCTCATCCGGCAGTTCTTCATCCTCCGGCACCGTCGGTTACACCGAGGTGACGGAGGATCTCTATTATTCCGGCGGGTATCTTGCAACGCTGAAGATTTCTGCCCTTAATCTCTCTGTGAAAGTTTACCAGGGGACAAGCAGCGCGACGCTCCACAAGGGCGTTGGGCATTTCGAGGAAACTTCTATTTGGAGCGGAAATACGGCGCTGGCAGCCCATAACCGAGGAGTCAATGACTATTTTGGAGAGATCCACACCCTGGATATCGGAGATAAGATCCAGTACACCACAAAGCTGGGTACCCGAACCTATCGGGTGACTTCTGTGGAGAAGGTCTCCGAGACAGATCGAAGCAGCCTTACGCCGACCATGGAAAACTGCCTGACCCTCTATACCTGCGTTCGTGATCAGAGTGCGTACCGCTGGTGTGTCCGGGCGGTGGAGGTGTGATGGTCAAACTGCTTCATTTTCAGGCTTTGTTTTTCCACAATCATCAATGGCTTTCCCCCTCATTCTTCGATATGATGAAAGGACAAAAGGACCGCCATGACGGTCCACGAGTTCCTTGACATCCACCCCGATGCGGACCTGGATCTGCGGACTCCGGCTGGCCGGATCTACTTGGATGCCGCCAGCCGGAGACGGCTGGAGAGCGGCAAAGCTCTAATTGCAGACAACGGAAGCCCCAAAACAGCCGTGTATGTGCTGGCGGGCGATTTGCTGGAACAAGTGGTCTGCTCCGCTTATCAGACCCACGGCCTGTGGAGAGTGTCCGCTACAAAAGATCACCGCATCGGGAAAGCGGCCAGGTACTGGCCCAAGCTCAAGATGAGGAGGTAAGCGATGAAAAACAGAGGGAAAAACATTGGCCTGCTGTTGACGGGCATGGCAGTGGGAGCAGTCCTGTGCGGCGGCGCCTATGCCGCGGGGATCGTGGCCCAACCCACCTGGCAGCCCATCTTCGTAGATGGACAGCAGGTGGAGATGGAGGCGTACAACATCAACGGCAACAACTATGTCAAGCTCCGGGACATAGGAAAAGAGGTGGGCTTCAATGTCTACTGGCAGGAAGGTGTTCAGGTGGACAGCGATGCGGATTATACCGGTGAACCGCCGACAATCCCGGAGCCGGATGTCCCTGATGCTGAATCCTGGGACACGAAGGATCTGGATACGGTGAAGCAGGAAATCGTGGATCTCACCAATGACATCCGCAAGGAGAACAGTCTGAAAGCCTTACAGACGGATGATCTACTGATGCAGGCTGCACAAGTTCGTGCTGATGAGATCGCATCATCTGGCGTCTACTCTCATACCCGACCGAATGGAAAGCCTTTCTATACGGTAACGGATTGTCCGTATTCTGCAGAAAACATTGATTGTGTTATGGATCTCTATCTGACTCAACAGAATAAAGGACTGGCTGAGACAGCGGTTTACGATTGGCGAATATCGGAGGGGCATTTGAAAAAAATGCTCAATTCGCGGATATCTGCCGTAGGCGTGGGGATTGCAAAAGGCACTGATGCAAATGGAATGGAAAGCTGGTACTGTGTACAGCTCTTCTTGTATGACGGTTATACGATTTCCTGGGTAGACACGTCTGCAGAATAAGGCTCAGGAAAGCGGAGAAAGAGGGAGCAGGCAGAAGCCTGCTCCCTTTGATTCAAAAATCATGAACCTTTACAGTATCGCTGGAGTCCGCAGTTATAAAGAGCGGCCATGCGAGGCTCCAGTACGGGAATTTGCTCTTCATCCTCTTCGGTTTGCAGAAACCAGTAATCTCCATCTGTTCGCAGACCCTGGGCCAAATCCTTCAGAGTATAGACATCCATCTGGATACTACCTCTTTTCCATATGGACAGGATATAGGGGACATCCACATCGGATGGAGAATCAATGATAGCGAGGTTCAGCTCTGCAATAAAGGCGCCGCTGAACACCTGATCGATCTGTGCATCCTC
This sequence comes from uncultured Oscillospiraceae bacterium, assembly GCA_958426425.1. Taxonomy (GTDB): domain Bacteria; phylum Bacillota; class Clostridia; order Oscillospirales; family Oscillospiraceae; genus Oscillibacter. The sequence continues at coordinate 6,350 of CATZYY010000028.1, read as the reverse complement.
AAAATCGCTGTCGGCAAAAGCCTCCACAGCCTCCGCCAAATCGGTGTTGTTCCAGACTGGAGCAATCACATAACTGTTTTTCAGATTGACTTGTTTCTTTCCCACGGGCTGAAAATCCGAGATGGGGATCAACTCATCAAGGGAAAAAGGTGCCGTTTTTGTTTTGGGTAAAAAGATCCTGGATGCGCTGTCAGCAGCCATGCTACCGGCCAATGCACGGATCGCCCAATCCAGGAACACATCGAAATTTCGTCCGGAATCCCGGCATCGATGAAGCGCCTGGTTTTGAAATTTAGAAAATGTTTCATAGTCTGTCAGTGCCATGGGGGGAAGCGGGCTTTCCCACAGATCTTTCATGGGGGAGAAATTGAACATGGATGCCTCCTGATTCGACTGAAGTCGACCTTCATTCTACCACAGCAGTCAGCAAGAAACAATGCGGAGCTGCACATCCTGTGCGGCTTTTCAATGCCGTCCCAATAAGGGGCGGCTCTTTTTTGTGTTCCAATTCACTCGAAATTTTTTATAGGCCGTGACAGGGGGGATGCAGCGGCCTTTCGAGTGGACTGCCCGCCTGTCACGTGCGGAAAGGGCACTTATGAAAAAGAAACTCGTATCCCTTTTTCTGACCCTGCTGACTATTTTATCGCTGTTTCCAACAGCAGCCTTCGCAGCAGAGTCCACTGGCGTTGGGATCACGCCGGTGACGGACCCAAACCTCTGGACGACCCGCCTGACCGCATCTGGCCAGACATACAGCTACCGGCCGCCTACCGCAGCAGGAAGACAGCTCTATTGTATGGACCTGGGTTACTCCTATCGTTATGGAACGGAGTCCTTCCTCAAGTCTTATACGTACCGCTCTGCCACTGGCACGGATGCTGATGCGCTGTGGGACGAGATCGTCGCCAAGACCGGCCTGGGTGAGATGGATGCGGCCACGCAGGAGAACGTCAAGTGGATGATGTCCTATATTGCGGACTACACCGGCGAGATCCCCGGCAGCCTGTTCATGGCGCTGCAGACTTATATCTGGGACAACCAGAGCGACAAGTCCGCGGGCGGTGACCCTTCCGGCGACATCGATGCCGGCGGCTTCGCCAATCAGGATACCTACGACCAGTATGTGGGGTATTACAACTGGCTCCTGGGTCAGAAAGCCAACGAGGATGCGGAACTGCAGGCAAAGGTAGAGGAATACGCTGAACAAGGTATCCAGGCATCCATTGTGGAGGATGACAGCTCCAAGTGGGCGGTCCTGGCAACCTCCAGCGTCTCCGGCCGACAGGCGTTTGCGGCTTATCACGCTACTCGGAAAATTGTGACGGGGCCGTCTTCTGGTGATGGAGATAATCCACCCCCGGTTGCTGGGGATGGCGACATCACCTTTAAGAAAGTGCAGGCAGGCACAGACCGGGGCCTGGATGGCGCCGTCTATAACATCTATCGGGACGGTCAGATCGTTGGCAGCGATGTGACGTCCAATGGGGGAATCATCGAGGTAAACGATGTTACCAAGGGACTGTGGACCTTCGTGGAGCGAGAGGCTCCGGAGGGCTTCGCGCTGGACCCTACGCCCCACAGTGTCTATGTGGATGTCACCGATGGAGACAAGCAGTACACTGTCACGGCGGAGGACGAGGAGCTCCCAAATTTGGAAATCATCAAAACGGACGCACTTTCCGGAGAACCAGTCCCCAATACGGTGATTTCTGTCAAATCCGTAACCGGCAGCTATTCTACCTCCGTGTCTACCGGAAAAGATGGAACAGCCACGCTGGAATCTCTGCCCGCCGGTGTTTACGTTCTGCGCGAGGAATCGGTTCCGTTGCCTTACGTTCTCTGCCATACCGAGCAGACTGTGGCACTCCGACCCGGAAAGACCACGGAAGCCCGGTTCCAGGACTACCAAAAACCGGGCCTTGAGATTTTGAAGAAAAATATTGCCGATAACAGCCCCATCGAGGGTGTGACCTACAAAATTGAACAGATCGATGGCGACTACTCCACCTCCGCCACCACGGACGAGCAGGGCCGTATTTTCCTGGAGGTGCCTGTGGGCAGCTATGAGATCACAGAAGTGAACGTACCCTCGAATGTGATCCTCTGTGATATTCCCCAGACTATTTCCCTTGAGGCGGGCGGAACACAGACGGTCACGTTCTTCAACGCCGTCAAACCCTCCCTGACCATTCTGAAGCGCAATTCGGTGACGAAAGATCCTCTGGAAGATACACGCTTCCACATCTACTATGGCAGCGATCACACCGAAAACGGAGAGATGCACGATCTTGGCACCTACTATACCGACTCTGACGGCAAAATCGTTCTCACCGATATCAACAGAGGATGGTATAAGGTAGTGGAGGAGGAACCCAGCACAGGATTCTCCATCCAGGGGGACGGCGTTTACGAATTCTATCTGGAAGGCGGCGCTAGCAAGGAACTGGTTGTTGACAACGTACCTCTGTCAGCATTGGTCGTTTATAAGTACGATTCAAAGACAGGAGCCGCCCTCGAAGGAGCGCGCTTTGAACTGCGTTATATCAGCGGCGAGACATCCGGTACCGGCGGCACGGTGATCGGAACCTATACCACGTCGGCCAATGGCTCCTTTACTGTTACGGGACTTCGTGAGGGTACATATATCTGTCAGGAACTGGAAAGCCCGGACGGCCATATCATTGATTCGGAACCCCAGACCGTCTATATCTCCGGCAAGGACCAGGACGTGGTGACGCTGCGCTTCGGCAATGCGCCCCTGGGCTCTCTGCTGATCACGAAGGTCAGCAATGACGATAAGCACGAGCCGCTTTCTGATGTGGAATTCCTGGTGACCGACAGTGCCGGAAACTATCTCGGCAACGCCAACGGGAAGTATACGACCAATAGCGCAGGCGAGATCCTGATCGACGGCATCACTCCTGGAACCACGGTGGTGGTACGGGAAATTCGAGCAAAAACAGGCTATCTCCTGGACGGCACTCCCCAGTCTGCCCTGATCAAAAGCGGAGAAACCGCTCGTCTGGAGTTCCGAAATGCTCCTGCCGGCACGCTGATCATTCAGAAGAACAGCAGCGGAGCAGGCCATGAGCCGCTGGAGGGTGTGGAGTTCAAGGTGACATACGCAGACGGAAGCTTCGTGGCGGACGAGTATGGGCAGCTTTCCTCCAACGGTCTCTACTACACAGATAAAAACGGCCAGATCAAGATTACCGGTGTAGTCGGCACATTGGTGGTCACTGAGACTGCCACCATCCCCGGCTACACCATTGATCCGGCTGCCCAAAGCCAGACAGTGGTCGTTCATCCAAATGACACGCAGACCTTGCATTTTTACAACACGCCTCAGACAACTCTGGTGCTCCAGAAATTCATTTCCGGGACGAAGAACGAGCCTCTGCCCGGTGTGGAATTCCTGGTGACGGATTCTTCCGGCGCAGTGGTAGGCCCCAATAACGGTGTCTATACCACCGGGGCAGATGGAAGAGTGGTTATTTCCGGCTTAACGCCCGGCACCACCGTCACCGCGCGGGAGACCAAAACAGCGGAGGGATATGTGCTGGATGGCACGCCTCAGAGTATCCTCATCAAGGAGGGTGAGGTCCAGACCCTGACCTTTTGGAACGAGCTTGCCGGGACCATTGTAATCCGAAAGCAGAATTCTGTGACGAAGGAGCCTCTGGCCGGTGTTGAATTTGAATTGACCTACGCGGATGGCAGCTATGTGGATGATGCTAATGGGCATCTTTCAAGCCTGGGCCTTTACACCACAGATGCCAATGGTGAGATCCGTATCTCCGGCATCACCGGGACAATCGTGGTAAAAGAGACCAAGACAATTGATAGATATACCATTGATCCGGCCACTCAGATGCAGACCGTGACCGTTAATCCCGAAGACACGCAGACGTTGACGTTTTACAATGATCCCATCGGCGGTGTGGAGGTCGTCAAGGTGGATGCGGATAAACAGACAAAGCGTCTGGCCAATGCCACCTTTGAGATCCGCAGGATGGATGACTCGCTGGTAGACACTGTGACCACCGATGAAAATGGCCGGGTATTTTTGCCTTTGGAGGACGGTGCCTATTATGGCGTTGAAATCCATGCACCGGAAGGCTTCAAACTGGATGATACCCCGCATTATTTTGAGGTGAAGGACGGGAAAACTACGATCCTGACCGTATCCAACCGTGCGATCTCCGGCATCCTCATTCACAAAACCGACAGTACCACTGGGGAAGGACTCTACGGTGTCTCTTTCATCCTGTATGACAGCACCAATACGCCTATCGGCCAGTACACCAGCGACGATAGAGGCTATGTCTACATCGAGAATCTGGAGAGTGGCCGCTACTACTTGCGGGAGCTGGAAAATGAAGGCTATGTGCCGGATACCGAGCGGAAAACCGTCTATGTGAAATCCAGCCAGACGACGCTGGTGGAGTGGGAGAATACCCCCATCACCGGTCAGATCCAGATCACCAAGACCTCTGCGGACTACAACAGCATGAACGGCTGGCCTGCCGGGACGCCGATTCCCAACACGGAATTTGAGATCTACAACTATCGGACCGGCAATCTGGTGGACACTATCGTCACGGATAAGAATGGCGTGGCGATTTCCAAACCTCTGCCGTTGGGCCGATATAAAATCGTGGAATCCCGCTCTGCGGATTTTTACGGGCTGGATAAGACTCCCATTGAGGCGGAGATCGAGTTTGCCGGGCAGATCGTTAAGACGGCCATGACCAACAAGAGCCTGTATACCAATGTCAGCATCAAGAAGACCGGATATGTGGAGGCAGTTCCCGGTCAGACGCTGCGGTATGATTTTACCGGTATCGCCAACAATTCCACTACAGCCTTGGAGTCTTTCTACTGGAGAGACACCTTGCCTACATTTGCGGCGCTGAACAAAATCGTGACTGGAACCTACAATGTACCCGGCAACTACAAGATCGTTTACAAGACCAACTACAGCGGCGACAACTGGCGGGTACTGGCGGATAATCTCAGCACCCAGCGGATCTATGTGTTGGATGCCTCCCCCGCAGTGCTGGGCCTCGGTTCCGGTGAGCGGGTGACGGAGTTCATGGTGTCCTTCGGAATCGTGCCCTCGAATTTCCGGCAGGTGGAGGCGCCGGTGGTATACTGTATCGCCAGCAAGTGGCTGACCGGCGGCAGTCAGGTGGTCAACCAGGCAGACGTCGGCGGCGTCCATAATGGACAATGGATCATGGCCACCTCCCGATGGGTGACCACGATTTACAAAGCCTCCCAGCCTCTGCCTCGGACTGGATATTAAAAACTTCATGACACAGAGCGCCGCCTATACGGGCGGCGCTCTCCTATTTGGAGGTGCGTATGAAAACCAAAAAACTGCTTTTTCTTGCCGCAACATTGGCCCTTCTGATTGCCGTTTGCGGTTCCACTGCCTTCGCGGCGGAGGGAGATGTTGCAGGGGCGATTGAGGAGACATGGGATGCAGCATCTGACCAGATCAAAACTGTCGTCGACAATGTGGTATTTCCCGCCCTGGACATGATCCTTGCAATCGCGTTCTTTGTCAAGCTGGGAAGCGCGTATTTTGACTATCGAAAAGGGCATCAATTTGAGTGGGCAGGGCCCGCGATTCTCCTTGCGTGCTTGATTTTCTGCTTGACGGCGCCTAACTACATTTGGGGAATCGTTGGAATGTGAAATTGATTAGGGGGCCACACGATCCTGCGGCCCCTGCGTCGTATGGATGGTGCGCCCCATCAGAGAGTGAGGTGACACCAGAAGTTGTTTATTTGGGATTTTGTAGCTGCCACTGTCATGGATAACCTTGTGGACTGGTTTTATGGTCAGATTGTCGGCTTCCTCGGGAACTTCTTTTCCCAGATGGGAAATATGGGTGTGGAGCTGTTTGATCTGGCATGGGTCCAGGCCATTGTCCTGTTTTTCTCCCACCTTGCCTGGGCCCTGTTCGGGGTGAGTGTCGTTGTCTCATGCTTTCAGTTTGGTATTATGTATGTCAGCGGCGGGCGGGGAAATCTCCAGCAGACTGCGCTGAGTATTATCAAAGGTTTTCTGGCAGTTTCTCTTTTCACGGTTGCCCCAGTTCGTCTTTATGCACTCTCCGTCTCTCTGCAAGGTACATTTTCTGCCGGGATCACGGGCTATGGCACCAGCATCGGAGAAGTGGGGCAGGAAATCGTGGAGGAGCTGAGTGAAATCGATACCCTCTCTGAAATGCTGAACAACTCCTATTTCGGATTGGGCGTGCTGACAAGCTCCTTCATGATCTTGTTCTGTATCATTCTGATGACATACGCGGTAGTAAAGGTGTTCTTTGCAAATCT
>CATZYY010000027.1 GCA_958426425.1 uncultured Oscillospiraceae bacterium | reverse complement strand
ACCAGCCCATGACGGCCTCCACCGTCAGGGCGTGCTGGATGTGGAAGTGCTCGGTGTTATATTTGCGCAGCAGGGCCAGAGCCGCCGCCCGGTCAGGACATGCTTTCATGGAAGATCTCCCCTTTTTCTGTTGTTGAAATTGCTGTCAGTATAGCGCCTTTTTCCGGTCTTTGCAACCCTGCCTCACAGCTCCCGGGGGTCCGGATCCCCTTCCAGAGTGACGAAGTAATCATAGTAAGGCAGCAGGAAGTCAAAGTCCCGCTTCAGCCGCTCCGCGATGGCCCGGGAGAACAGCTCCTCCGTCAGCTTCTCCTGGTGACAGATGGAAAAGCTCTTCATTTGGTACCAGGGCTCCAGCAGCTTGGACGGTGCCGCCGACCGGGGCCGCTTGTAGTCCTCCGTCTCCAAAATAAATTCCGTCTGCCGTGTCAGCTTTCGGGTCAGTGCCTCCATGGTGCCTGGGTCCCGATCAATCCGGGCCCGGAGCTTGGCCATGGTCAGGGGCCGGGGCATGTAGTAGCCCATGCCGCAGGTCCAGTCCTCCGGCCCCAGCTCGAACCAGAAAGTGGGCCGGGCCGTCCACTGCTCCGAGGGCTGCTCCACGCAGAACCACAGGTGGTCCTTGTAGGGGCCCCGGCCATGGAGCCGCCGGGCATCCCGGTAGATCCGGGTGGTCTTGGCGATCAGACCGTAGTCCGGGCGCTTGTCCGCCAAAAAGTCCCGCAGCTCCTCCCCCAGCTCCCGCATAGGCTGGTAAAAATGGTTCAGATAAATATCCTTGTGGGCCTCGAACCAGGGCTTCTCGTTGTTGAAGCGGATGCCCCACATGAAGTCCACCGTCTCATCGGTAAATCCGGTAAACATGCCGTACCTCCTGTTGGGTATGGAAAATTGATATTTAGTATAACACAGATTTGCCAATGGGCAAAGGGAATTTCTTTCGGAGGAAATGTCTTTCGGTATACAACAGGGCGCGGAGACTGTGCCTCCGCGCCCTTGTGTGATTACTGGTTCTTGTTGCAGATTACATCCCGATGGGTCCCGTCCACCAAGTTAATGTACCGGACGAACAAGGACACCTTGTTGTCCTCGTTCAGGGCCTCCCAGATCTCCCCGGCCAGAGTCTCCGGGTCCGGGGCCGTCAGAGCCACCCGCACCGGCTCCCCCTCAAAGGAGGGCAGCGGGCTGCCGTCGCCCTTGTAAGTGTGGATGAAGCGGCCCTCCCCGGCCAGGGGGCGGTCATAGGTATAGAAGAACCGCTGGCAGCAGCTGGGGTCCCCGTCGGAGGACTTCAGAATGGACAGCTTGTAGCTGCCGTCGGGAGACAGCAAACCGGAAATCCGGGGCGTATAGTTGGGGCCATCCGGCTCAAAGGTCCGGGTGTGAAGGGCGGAGGCAAAGGTCCGGCCCGCCAGCAGGCCGTCCCGGACGGTGTCGGTCTGGTCGCCGTTGGTAACCACCAGTCCCCGGCCCACCTTCCGAACCGGATGATAGATAATGAGGCTGGGGTCCGTCATCTTGGAGGGGTCGAAGGCCTGGGTGCGGATGCCGTCCTCCGTGGGGACGAAGACCCGGTTCCGGGAGTTCTCACTGCGGCCCATAATGAAATAGGCTGCCACGGCGTACTGGTCGTTGGCGCTGCGGCCCAGCAGGATGCCCCGGCCGGGGTAGGCGTTGGCTTTGAGCAGCTGGGAGAGGTTTTGCATGTCCATGGGCGGTTCTCCTTATTTCAAAAGTTTTTTCCGTTCCTGATAATCCGGCAGATACCGGGCAAGCAAAGCGTAGAAGGCCGGTCCGTGGTTCTTCACCCGGATGTGGCACAGCTCATGGACCACCACCAGGTCCACGGCCTCCTCCGGGCTGTTCATCAAAAAGCAGGAAAAGCACAGGCTGTTCCTGCCGCTGCAGCTGCCGTACCGCTTCCGGGCAGTAGTAATCTTCACCCCCGTGGGCGTCACGCCCATCCGCCGGGCCCACAGGTCCACTTTTTCCGGCAGCACCGCCCGGGCCCGGGCCTTCAGGGCAGCAATCTCCGCCGCTGTGGGCTCCGGAGGGGGCGGGTTTGCCCGGCGCTTTTCCACTTGGCGGGCAATCCAGCCCTCATGCCGCTGTAAAAAGCCGTCGATGGCCGTCTGGGGCAGCCGCCGGGGCGCCCGGACCAGAACCCGTCCGTCCCGGGTGATCTCCACCGCCACGGTCCGGCGGTCGGAGCGAATCAATTCATAGCTTTCCATGGGGAAACCATACCACAAGCGTCGAAAAAAGACAAGGGCGCCGGTAAAAATACCCGATGACGAAGCACAGTCTCCAGTAACCTGATAAAAATATATTGACAAGTATACTTGGTATGTGGTATGTTCTATTTGCAAAGAAAACTTGGTAATAAAACCAGTAAACTATGCAAGGAGGCATTGATATGGACCGGGAGGAAATTCTCAAGCGCAGCCGGGCGGAGAAGGAGGACGAGGGCAGCACCTTTCTGGAGAACCGGGGCCGCCGCGCGGGTGTTGCGGGCTTTTGCAGCATGTTTACTGCGCTGCTGATATTCAACTTTCTTACAGGTCAACCCTCATACAGCATTCACGCCCTGTTCTGGTGCTATATCTCCCTGGAGGCCTGGGGCAAGTACCGGGTCTGCCGGCAGCGGGGGTTCCTCGTCACCGGGGTTTTGGCGGCAGTGTCCTCCCTGTGCTTTTTTGGATGCCACGTTCTGGAGGTGCTGCTGTGAAGGTGCAGAGTGCGGAGCGCAGACGGCTCCTTCTCATGCTGGCTGTTCCGGCGTTGGTCCTGCCGCTGCCTTTTCTGCCGCCGCCGGATTGGACGGCTGTGACGGCAAATCTGGCGGCTCTGCCCTGGGGTTGGCCATTGTGGTGGCTGCTGCGGGCCGCATTTACCGTAATTTTCAATCGTTTCTGAAAGAATACAGGAGGAACACGTTATGGAAGAACATTTGCGCAAGGAAGAGATTCTCTCCCGCAGCCGGCGGGAGAACCGGAACGGCGATGAGCGGGAGAAAACCGTGCGCATCCAGGGAGAATCCTTCAGTCTGATCTTCGTGTTTGTGCTGGGGATTGTGCTGCTGGGTTGGAAGCGCATCCATGGATTGCCGGATGAGGACGTGCTGTCCATGTTCTGGGTCTCCTGTGTGGCTAACCGGCTCTACCGGCTGACCCAGCGGCGGGACGTCTCAGACGTGGTGACACTGCTGATCTCCCTTGCCTTTTTAGGGTATAATCTGGTAAAATTCTTTCAGATCACTGGATAAGGAGGGCGCACCGTGAACCGAGAGGAAATTTTGAAGCAGGCACAGGTTCAGTCCGGGGGATTGGATGAACGGGAGCAGCAGATTCTGGGGCTCTCCTTTGGCTTTGGCGCCGTGGCTATGACGCTGCTGTGCGTGATTTTGGCGGCGACGGAGCTGCTGCGGGGCGGGCAGGCCTACAACTACGCCGCCATCGTGTTCGCCTATCTGGCCGGTGCCCAGGCCCACCAGTATTGGAAGGCCCGTCATCCCTTCTCCCTGGTCACAGCGGTGGCCTGCACGGTGGTACTGGCAGTAAATCTGGTGCTGTTCCTGAGGTGACCATATGGACGATCAGCTGATTCTGAAAAACCGGCTGAAGGTGGCCCGGGCCGAGAAGGGACTGTCCCAGACACAGCTGGCGGAGCTGGTGGGCGTGTCCCGCAACACCATCAGCTCCATCGAAACCGGACAGTTCAACCCCACCGCCAAGCTGGCTCTGGTGCTGTGCATCGCCTTGGACAAGAAGTTTGAGGAGCTGTTCTACTTCGACTAGACCCCGGAGGCACATCTGCCCAGCGCCGCAATCCGCTGCCGGGCTGCCCTCCACAGGCGTGAAGCAGCCCGCCAGAGCGACGGTGCGGGCACTTTCGTTTTACCCGGCGTCAGGCAGCGCCGCATACGCATCCATACGCCCCGCCTGATATCAGCGGATTCAGTCACTTTTGCCGGGTTGGGATAACCGATTCCGGGGCAGCGTGCAAAAGCGGACTGTCGGCGAAGTGCAACATCTGCGCATCGTTTGCCAAAATGTCCGGTCCAACCGGGCTGTCATTTCCAATACAGGTTTATTCGTTGAAAAAAAGACCGCTTCCCAAACGGAAAGCGGTCCCTTTTCATTTTAGACCCCATCAGCCACCCGCTCCTTCTCCAGAGGACCGGGCAATCCCCGCCCCCTCACTCCTTGGCACCGCAGATCCGCAGGCCAAAGAAGCTCCGGTGAATCTGCGCACCGGACAGGCGGGTTTTCAGAAGGATGGCCTCCAGCTCCGGCACGGTATAGGCCGCCGCCATGGACGACCGCAGCCCCAGCCGCAGATTCCGCTGCCGCACCAGAAGCCACAGCAGCCATTGTTTCCATGGTGCTGTATCCCGCCGCAGATCCGTCACGCAAAACCGACCGCCCGGCCGCAGCACCCGCCAGATCTCATCGAAAACCCGCCGGGGCGTCTCCCACTCGTGAAGGCAGCCGTTGGATACCACGCAGTCAAAGCTGCCATCGGGAAAGGGCAAGTTCATGGGACTGCCCACCACATAGCGGGCCGCAAGGCCGTATTCCGCCGCGTTCTTCCTGGCCACTTCCGCCATTACAGGGCTGGGCTCACAGCCGGTGAGGCTCCGGGAACCCAGCTGGCGGGCCAACTCCAGTCCCAGATAACCGGGGCCCGGGCCCAATTCCAGCAGGGCGCCGCTATCCAGACCTGTGGAGAGCATTTCCTTTACGCCGCTCCAGCCCAGATCCCGCAGCTGCCGGGCCAGATGATCGTATTGTCTGACGGTGAGCGGGTCGTAAATGCCGGTTTTGTGCTCTCTGATCCGCGCTCTGCCCACGTTGAAACCTCCTCCCAGCCGGCAGCAAGCCCGCCGTTTTCTCTAGTGTGTCTCTCTACGGGAAAAAACCACAGGCTCCGGCGCTGTTTTCAAGTCAGCCATCTAGAAAAATCCTAGAAATAATGTATCATTATAGGTAATTGTTTGCATTCCTGTCAAGTCTGTCAGAAAGTGGCCGCGAATGGCGCAACGCCATCCGCGGCCAAAAATTTAACTTCCGAAGCAATGGGGCACAGGGGCAAATCACGCTGATGATCTCCTCAGCGCCGCTGACGCCATGTCAGCAAAAATGCGGAGTTGACGATCACCAGCACGGACCCGGCATTATGGACCAGAGCACCCACCACCGGGTTCAGCACGCCGGTAATGGCCAGGAGAATGGCGACAAAATTCAGCGTCATAGAGAAGGTCAAATTGACCTTGATGGTCTTCATCATCCGCCGGCTCAGCCGCAGCAGGTGGGGCAGCTGGCGAAGGTCGTCGCTGACCAGGGCAACGTCGGCAGCGTCCACGGCGATATCACTTCCGACTCCGCCCATGGCGATGCCCACAAAGGCTTTTTTCAGAGCAGGCGCGTCGTTGATGCCGTCGCCCACCATGCACACCATCCGGCCCGCCTGCTCCGCCCGGTCAATCCAGGCCAGCTTATCCTCCGGCAGACAGCCGGCCTGGAAGACGTCGATGCCCAGCTGACCGGCAATGTGGCGGGCGGCGTTCTCATGATCCCCGGTCAGTAATACCGGCGTCACACCGGCCTCTTGAACTTGCTGAATCGTAGCTGCCGCGTCGGGACGCACCGTGTCCGCCAGAGCCAAGAAGCCTGCCAGACGGCCATCCACCGCCACATAGACCATGGTGCACCCCTGATCTATGTACACTTCCGCCTGGGCAGTCAGGGCGGTACAATCTATCTCCCGCTCCGCCAGCAGCTCCAGATTTCCGGCCACAATCCTTCGGCCCTCCACCTCCGCCTCCACACCTCGGCCGGGCAGCATAGCGAAGTGCGCCGGCTCCGGCGGAGTATCTCCGCCTCTTTCAAACCCCCGGACCACCGCTTTGCCCAGAGGATGCTCGGAGCGCAGCTCCGCCCCGGCGGTCAGAGTATACAGTGTTTTCTCTGCGCCTTCCACGGAATAAACCGCCGTTACCTCCGGAGTGCCGAAGGTCAAAGTCCCGGTTTTGTCAAAAGTCACCTGCTGCACCGAGGCCAGACGCTCCAGAGCGTCCCCCTCCCGAACCAGAAAGCCCCGTTTGGCGGCGTTTCCGATGGCGGCCATAATGGCCGTGGGCGTGGCCAGCACCAGGGCGCAGGGACAGAACACCACCAAAATGGTGACGGCCCGGATAATCTGCCCGGTAAAGAGCCAGGTCAAGGCAGCGGCACTGAGCGCAATCACCACAATCCAGGTAGCCCACCGATCCGCCAGACCTACGATTTTGGCCTTGCCGGCGTCGGCGGACTGGACCAGGCGGATCATCCGTTGGAGTGCGCTGTCCTCGCCCACCCGGGTGGCCTCCATATCAAAGGAGCCGAACTGGTTGACCGTGCCGCTGGAGACCTGGTCCCCCACGGTCTTATCCACCGGCAGGCTCTCGCCGGTCATGAAGGACTGATCCACGGAGGTCTGTCCTGCCCGGATGACGCCGTCCACCGGCACCGTCTCCCCAGGCAGCACCCGCAGCAGGTCCCCCACCCGGACCTCCTCTGCGGGAATGGTCTCCTGCCCTCCCTCTGTCAGCCGCCGGGCGGTGCGGGGTGTCAGGTGCACCAGCTTTTCAATCCCCGCCCGGGCCCGGGCCACGGTCAGATCCTCCAGCAGGGCGCCCAGCTGCATGATAAAGGCCACTTCACCGGCGGCAAAGTCCTCCCTGATTATGACGGAGGCGATCAGGGCAATGGACACCAGCACGTCGGCCTTGATATCAAAAGCGGTAACCAGGCCGATGAATGCCTCCAACAAAATGGGAATGCCGCAGAGAACAATGGCCACCCAGGCCGGGTCAAAAGGCAGCGGCAGCAGATCCAGCATACTGGCCATCAGCGCCAGACCCGACACCACCAGGCAGGCCACATCCTTTTTGACGCCGCCCCACTCCAACACGCGCTCCAGCTTTTCCATGAAGGCACATCCTCCCGTCTCCGTATATACCTATGGGGGTATGTGTATATTATACCCATGGGGGTATTTTTTGTCAACTCTTGTCTGCCGCCCCCCGGAGCGCCAACGGAAAAAGGCCGCCCGGACGGGGCGGCCTTTGCGCATATGTATTTCCGGCACTCAGCCCTTGGCTGCCCGGTCCTCCCGGATCAGCAGCTTCAGGGCCTCCACCGCCACCCGGACCGAGGCGCTGGTGTCCTCGCTCATCCTCTGGTCCAGGCCTGCGGCCTCCCGCTCCTGGTTCCACACCACGTGGAAACAGCTTCCGCACCGGCAGCCCAGAGCCGCCGCCACTACAAACAGCGCGGCAGACTCCATCTCGCTGGCCTTGACGCCCAGCCGTTTCCAGCTCTCCCATTTCTGCTGGAGCTCGTAGTAAACCGGAGAGGCCTGGGGGCTGTGCTGCCCGTAAAAGCTGTCCTTGCACTGGACGATGCCGGTGTGCAGGGGCAGCCCCAGGGCCCTGGCGGCCCGAACCATGCACCCGGCGATCTGAAAATCCGCCACCGCCGGGAATTCGATGGGGGCATATTCCCGGCTGGTATGTTCATAGCGGATGGCGCCGGTGGCTACTACAATGTCCCCCGCCTGGACCTCCAGGGCGATGCCGCCGCAGGTTCCGGTGCGGAGAAAGGTATCCGCCCCGCACTTGTGGAGCTCCTCCATGGCGATGGCGGCGGAGGGGCCGCCGATGCCGGTGGAGCAGGCGGTGACCCTCTCACCCAGCAGTGTGCCGGTCCAGACGTTGAACTCCCGGTTGCAAGCCACCTGCTTGGCGTCCTCGAACAGCGCGGCGATGGCGCTGACACGCCCTGGGTCCCCGGGCAGGATGCAGTAGCGGCCCACATCCTCCGCGGTGCAGTCGATATGATACTGTCGTTCCAATGCCTGCATGGCGGTCACCCCTTTCTTTTTTCTCAGTATAACAGAGGGGACCGACCTTTACAAGGTCCGGTCCCCCTGGGTTTGACTTGGTTTTTTATTTCAGCGTCACCACGGTGACGCCGCTCTCGCCCTCGCCGTAGACGCCCAGGCGGAAATTCTTCACCGCCTTATTGCGCCGCAGGATGTCGTGGACCGCCTTGCGCAGAGCACCGGTGCCCTTGCCGTGGATGATGGTGACGGTCTCCAGCCGGCCCATGACGGCGGCGGAGAGGAAGTTCTCCACCACGCCCTCGGCCTCCAGGGTCTCCAGGCCCCGGATGTCCAGCTCCCGGGCGGCAGAGGACCGCAGAGCCCGGTCCGCATTCTGCCGAATGGTGACAGCGGGAGCCTTCTTCCGTGCGGCACGCTCGTCGTCCTCGATCAGCCGAACCTCGTCGGCCCTGGCCTTCATCTTCAAAATACCGGATTTCAGCTGCAAGGTGCCGTCCTTGCCCACGGCCACCACCTCCGCCGGCGTCTTGACGCCGGGGATCTCCACCAGATCCCCCGCCCGGATGGGGCGGCTGGGCTTGGGAATGGGCTCCTGTCGCCCGTCTCGGCGGGTGACGGCCTCCTCCGCCTCGTTAAGGGTCCGCCGGAGGGCGGCTCTCGCCTCATTGTCGTTCAAGGCTCGGTCGGCCTTGGCCTGGGCCTTGCGCATTTCGGAAAGCTCGGCAAACACCTGGTCCGCCGCCGCCCGAGCGTCCCGGACAATCCGCTTGGCCTCAGCCTCGCCCCGGCTGCGGGCGTTGTCCTTAGCCCGCTCCATCTGCTGCCGGAACTCCCGGGCCTTGCGGGCGTCCTCCTCCCGCTGGGCGTACAGCCGGTCTGCCTCCTGCTCCCGCTTCTCCAGAGCCTGGCGCTTGGCCTCCAGCTCCGTCAGCACGTCTTCAAACCGAACACTCTCGCCGCTCATCTGCTCCTTGGCGGCGTCAATCACTTCACCAGGCAAGCCCAGCCGCGCCGAGATGGCGAAGGCGTTGGACTTGCCGGGAATACCGATCAGCAGCCGGTAGGTAGGCGCCAGGGTCTCCACGTTGAACTCACAGGAGGCATTCTCCACCCCGGCGGTGGTCATGGCAAAGGTTTTCAGCTCCGCGTAATGGGTGGTGGCTGCCACCTTGGACCCCCGGCGGCGGACCTCCTGAATAATGGCGATGGCCAAGGCGGCGCCCTCCACCGGGTCTGTTCCAGCCCCCAGCTCGTCAAAGAGCACCAGGCTGCGGCGGCCCGCCTCCTTTAAAATGGACACTATATTCACCATATGTGCCGAGAAAGTAGACAAATTCTGTTCAATGCTCTGCTCGTCGCCGATGTCGGCCAGAACCTGCTCATAAACGGACACGGCGCTGCGGTCCCCGGCGGGAATGTGCAGGCCGCACTGGGCCATGAGGGTCAGCAGGCCCAGCGTCTTCAAACTCACGGTCTTGCCGCCGGTGTTGGGGCCGGTGATCACCAGTGTGTCAAAGTCGTTCCCCAGCTGGATGTCGATGGGTACCGCCGTCTTGGGGTCCAGCAGCGGGTGCCGGGCCTTGCGCAGGGAGAGCCCGCCGTCCCGGCGGATCTCCGGCCGGACGGCGTCCATTTTATAGCTGAGCTGTCCCCGGGCAAAGATCACGTCCAGATGCACCAGAGCGTCGTAGTCCCACTGGATATCCTCCCGGTGGGCGGCGGCCTCGGCGGAGAGCTCCGCCAGAATCCGTTCGATCTCCTTCTGCTCCTTAGCCTGAAGCTCGATAAACTCGTTGTTGGCCTGGACCACCCCCATGGGCTCCACGAAGAGAGTGGCACCGGTGGAGGAGATGTCGTGGACCAGGCCCGGCAGGTCGCCCTTGTGCTCGGCCTTCACCGGCACCACGAACCGGCCGTCCCGCTGGGTGATGATGGTCTCCTGCAAAATCTTCCCATAGGTGGGCGAGGAGATGATCTTTTGCAAAATCTGCCGGCTCTTGGCCTGGGCCGCCCGCATGTGGCGGCGGATGTCCGCCAGTTCCGTGGAGGCGGCGTCCGCCACGGTGTCCTCGTCCGGCAGGCACCGCTTGATCTTCTCCTCCAAAAAGCGGTTGCCATGGAGGGACAAAAACAGGTGGTCGATGGCGGTCTTCTCCGCCGCCTCGTCGTTGAAATACTCCTTGCACCGCCGGGCGGCGGTAAGGAGGTCCGCAATGGTCAGCAGCTCGTGGTTGTTGAGGCTGCCGCCCCGGTCCGCCCGGTCCAACGCCTCCGCCACCGGCTTCACACCGGAAAAGGAGGGGCTGCCCCGCAGGCCGATCATGCTCCGTGCCGCGTCGGTCTGGTCCAAAAGGCGCAGCACCTCCTCCGCTTCCGTCTCCGGCCGCAGGCGGCGGCAGCGGTCCTTGGCAGCGGCGCTGACCGCCTGATCGCTCAGCAGTTCCAGCACCCGGGGCAGTTCCAGTGTGCGGATGGATTTGTCAAACAGTTCGCTCATGGCATTGTTCTCCTGTCAAGCGTCTTCACTTGATGGTCATTTATCAATTAAATATAGGGATTCGGCTCTTCCAGCCCCCAGGGCAGCGTGAAATTCAGCTGCATCTGGCAGCAGGGATGGGGGAAATCCTCCGGCAGCAGTTCACATTCATTTTTGAACCCCACGGAAAAGGCCTTGGTGATGTCAACCCACCCGACTGGAAACACCTGATAATCCCCAGGCTTCGAGGAGCCCTGCACCACGGTGCCCACCAGATGATACCAGCAGTCGCCGCTGATGGTCTGCTCCGAGCCGTTGTAATAGCACAGCTCCTGCACCTTCTCCGGGTCCAGGCCCAGGGTGTCAAAGAAGTCCCGTATCGCCCGGGGCAGGTCCTTCACCGCCTGGGCAAAGTTCCGGCACCCGGCGCAGTCACAGGTGATCCAAGGCTCATTGTGGGCCGCATAGTAGGCCCGGGTGGCCTCTACGTCTACCAAAAGGCGGTAAGCACCGAAGGTAAATTCCGTCATATCCAGCTCCTTTTTGTAGAAACAGCATCTAATATTACAATTCGTATTCTAATTTGGCGGCAACTGGAGGCTTTTGTAGAAATCCAGCGTCCGGAACCCACGCTCCAGCTGGGCGGAGACAAAGGCCTCTGCCGCAGCGTTCAGCCGCCCCAGCGCGACCGGGCCAAGGGTAAAGGAGTAAAGCCGTTTGGGGTCTCCATATACAATATGCCGCAGGGCAGCCAGGGAATCCCGGCACAATGGCAGTGACCGCAGCCGCTCCCCCACTCCGCATGTTCCGCAGCGCAGCACTCCCTGGACCACGTCCAGCATGGGGCTGTCCGGATCGGCGGCGCCGCAGTAGGCACAGCTGTCCGCCAGAGGCTCATACCCAGCCAGACACAGCAGCCGCAGTTCAAAGGCCGGCTTCACAATGACCGGGGGCTTATGTAATCTGGAAAGGGCGTACAGTCCGTTCAGGAGATGGCGCAGCGTCTCCGGCGCGGGAGACTCCGGGGCAGTGACCGCCTCGGTCAGCTCCGCCAGGTAGCAGCCCAGGGCCAGAGCCTCCAGATCGGAACGAAGGCCTATAAACTGTTCCTCCACCGCAGCCTCCCGGACGTAGTACCACTCTCCCCGCTGGAACAGGGTCCACTCGGAGTAAGTCAGATGCTGGGCGCAGGCGCCGTATTTACAGCTCCTGCGGCGGACGCCCTTGGCAATGACGGAGATCTTTCCCCGCTCCGCCGTCAGGACCGTCAGGATCTTGTCGGCGTCCTTGGTCTCGGTCTCTCGCAGAACGATCCCCTTTGTGACGATGTAGGACGCGGCAGCCACGGCGTCTCCCTCCTTTCCCCGTAGGGCGGCGTTCCGCCGCCCCGACCTCAGGGCAGGGGACGCTCTTCCTCCGCCGAGCGGTACAGCATATAGGCCAGAGGCTCTCCGGTCAGGCAGAACATCTCCCAGAAAATCTCAGAATCAGAATTGGTGTACATTCCACAGACCTCCTTTACGGAAATAGTCTGCGGAAATTGTCGAATGTTATGAGTGGAAATCTTTTTAAGATGGCCTTGCGGAGGGCGTCATCTCTTTTTTTGCCGGACTGCCGGCACGGCGAAGCCCAGCAGGCAAATGGCCAGCACACCGCCTTGTATGTACAATCCATATGGTTTGGAAAATAGAAATCCCAGATACGACACGTGACAAAGGCACTTTGCATAGAGGGTTTCCTCGGTGACGGAAATACCGTCGTCAAAAGTATTGGCATCTCCCTTGGTAACGAACCCCTGGGCAGTCTCAGCAATCACCCGGTGAACGATCATCCTCTGATCCGCCTCCCGAAAATACACCACCACATCGCCCACCTCCACCTGAGGGAGTGTGATGTCTGTAGTGACGAGACACAGGCTGTAAGTGGGGATTGTTGGCTCCATGGAGCCGGACACAATGGCGCATCCCCTCAGTCCCACGCAATACGGTATGGCAAACAGCACCGCCATACACATCATACAAAGGGGATATGTTCTTTCCCCCAGAAACGCCTTCAACGGGACCGCCTCCTCCGCTTCTTATCAGCCTGTCAAGAAGAATGAACGATGCCGAATTCATTCCGGCAGTCCAAACCGCTTGCTTTCCGCTCCGGCCTCACTCGTCCCGGTAGCCGAAGCCACGAACGTAGTTCCTATTGTCCCGCCAGTTTGCCCCGCCGGATCTTCCATCCGGCGGGGACCCCAGAATCTGTCTCAAATCGCCGGAAGTGAATCCCGGCGATTTCAAGACTCCGCTCCGCGGACCTCTTGACGCCGCAAAGCGGCGGCGGGGCGCTGCCCCGCTGCAGAAAACCGGCAGGCGTGGACTACGCTTCCGCTCCGGCCTTACTCGTCCCGGTAGCCGAAGCCACGAACGTAGTTCATGTTGTCCCGCCAGTTTTCCTTGACCTTCACCCAGGTCTCCAGATACACCTTGGTGCCCATGAATTTCTCCATGTCCCGGCGGGCCAGGGAGCTGATCTTTTTCAGCATGGCTCCCTGCTTGCCAATGATGATGCCCTTGTGGCTGGCTTTTTCGCAGTAGATCACCGCGTCCACGTCCACCACGCCGCTGTCCCGCTCGGAGAATTTCGTGATTTCCACGGCGGTGCCGTGGGGGATCTCCTTGTCCAGGCACAGCAGCAGTTTCTCCCGCAGGATCTCCCCCATCATCTGCCGCTCCGGCTGGTCAGAGGTCTGGCCCTCCGGGAACAGCCGGGGGCTCTCCTGTCCGTACTTGCGCAGTTCCGCCATCAGCTCGTCAAGGCCGCTGCCGGAGTGGGCGGAGATGGGCAAAATGGCGTCGAAGCCGTCCCAAGCCTCATGGTAGGCGGCAATCACCGGCAGCAGGGCGGAGGGCTCCACAGTATCGATCTTGTTGATGCACAGGATGCAGGCGAGCTTTTCCTCCCGGATACGGTCGATGAGGGCCTGCTCCGGGGCGCCCACATGGGCGATGGGCTCCACCAGCAGCAGCGCGCAGTCCACGTCGGAAAGGCTGGCGGTAACCACCTTCACCATATACTCTCCCAAAGCGTGGCGGGGCTTATGGAGGCCTGGGGTGTCCATCAAAATAAACTGGGTGTCCCCCCGCTCCACCACGCCGTAAATACGGTTGCGGGTGGTCTGGGCCTTGTTGGAGACAATGGCGACCTTCTCCCCCACCAGGGCGTTGGTGAGGCTGGACTTGCCCACATTGGGCCGGCCGCAGACGGTAATCATAGCGACGTTTTTGATCTCAGACATAGGTGATCCTCAACTTTCTTTGAGCAATTTATTTGGTGCCCCAACGGGGCGAAATAACCGAAAAAATAGGGTGAATTCCCGGCGGGGACCCCGGAGGGATTATCTGCCCCGGCTTACCGCTCCAGCACCTTCTTCAAGTACTGTCCTGTGTAGCTCTCCGGGCAGGCGGCCACTTCCTCGGGGGTTCCCGTGCAGACAATGGTACCGCCGCCGTCGCCGCCCTCGGGGCCCAGGTCGATCAGGTGGTCAGCGCACTTGATGACGTCCAGATTGTGTTCGATGACCACCACGGTGTTGCCGCCCTCCACCAGCCGCTGCAAAACCTCCAGAAGTTTTCGCACGTCGTCGCTGTGGAGGCCGGTGGTGGGCTCGTCCAGAATATAGATGGTCCGGCCAGTGGCGATCTTGCTGAGCTCCGTGGCCAGCTTCACCCGCTGGGCCTCGCCGCCGGAGAGCTCCGTGGAGGGCTGTCCCAGCTTCACGTACCCCAATCCAACATCCTGAAGGGTCTGGAGCTTGTTGCGCAGCTTGGGCAGGGCGGAGAAGAACTCCACCCCCTCGTCCACAGTCATATCCAGCACATCGGCGATGTTCTTGCCCTTGTAGTGGACCTCCAGAGTCTCCCGGTTGTACCGCTTGCCCTTGCAGACCTCGCAGGGCACGAAGATGTCCGGCAGGAAGTGCATCTCGATTTTCAGCATACCGTCGCCGGAGCAGGCCTCGCACCGGCCGCCCCGGACGTTGAAGCTGAACCGGCCCGGCCCGTAGCCCCGGCTCTTGGCCTCCTGGGTGGCGGCGAACAGATCCCGGATGTCGTTGAACAGTCCCGTATAGGTGGCGGGGTTACTGCGGGGAGTCCGGCCGATGGGACTCTGGTCGATGTTGACCACCTTATCCAGATACTCCATGCCCTCGATCCGGTCGCACTTGCCGGGATGGACCTTCATGCGCATCAGCTCCGCCCCCAGCCGCTTGAACAAAATCTCGTTGACAAGAGACGATTTCCCGCTGCCGGAGACGCCGGTGACCACGGTGAAGGTGCCTAAGGGGAAGGTCACGTCGATGTGGCGCAGATTGTTCTCCGCCGCGCCCACCACCTTCAGGAATTTTCCGCTGCCCGGGCGGCGCTGGGCCGGAACGGGAATTTTTTTCTTGCCGGAGAGGTACTGCCCCGTCAGGCTCGCGGGGTTGGCCATGACCTCCTCGGGGGTGCCGGCGGCCACCACCTCTCCGCCGTGGATACCGGCGCCGGGGCCGATGTCGATGAGATAGTCAGCGGCACGCATGGTGTCCTCGTCGTGTTCCACCACCAGCAGTGTGTTGCCCAGGTCCCGGAGGTTCCGCAGCGTGGCCAGGAGCTTGTCGTTGTCCCGCTGGTGGAGGCCGATGGAGGGCTCATCCAGGATATAGAGGACCCCCATGAGACTGGAGCCGATCTGAGTAGCCAGGCGGATGCGCTGGCTCTCGCCGCCGGAGAGGGTTCCGGCGCTGCGGGAGAGGGTCAGATACCCCAGTCCCACGGACCGCAAAAAGCCCAGCCGGGAACGAATTTCCTTCAAAATCCGGTCCGCGATCAAATGCTGCTGGTCCGTCAGGGTCAGGCGGTCCACCCACTCCAGCTCGTCCACCACAGAGAGATGGGTCAGAGCGTCGATATCCTTGTCCCCCACGGTGACGGCCAGGGATTCCTTCTTCAGCCGCTTGCCCTTGCAGGTGGGGCAGGGACACTCCGCCATCAGCTCCTCCAGCTCCCGCTTGCTGGCGTCGGACTGGGTCTCCCGGTAGCGGCGCTCGATGTTGTTGCAGATGCCCTCAAAGGGCTGGTATAAAACACCCTTGCCCCGGGGCTGGTCATAGTGAAGCTCCAGCTTCTCCCCCCCGGTGCCGTAGAAGATGAGTTCCTTGATATCATCCGGCAGGGTGTTCCAGGGGTCCGTCAGGGAGAAGTGATATTTTTTGGACAGGGCCTCAAAGTACATCCGGGAGATGCCGTCGCCCCGGATGTTGTTCCACCCCGAGGCCTGGATGGCCCCCTCTAGAATGGACAGCGACCCGTCCGGCACGATCAAAGCCGGGTCCACCTTCAGTTGACTGCCCAGGCCTGTGCAGGTGGGGCAGGCGCCGAAGGGATTGTTGAAGGAGAACATCCGGGGGGTCAGCTCCTCGATGGAGATGCCGCAGTCCTCGCAGGCGTAGTTCTGGGAGAACATCAGGTCCTGCTCCTCCCGCAGGAGGTTGATGACCACCAGTCCGCCGGAGAGGCCGGAGGCGGTCTCCACGCTGTCGGTCAGCCGCTGCTGGATGTCCGGCCGGATGATGAGCCGGTCCACGATGACCTCGATGTTGTGCTTTTTGTTCTTCTCCAGCTTGATCTCCTCGTCCAGCTCGTACAGGTTTCCGTCCACCCGGACCCGGACATAGCCGGAGCGCTTGGCGTCCTCGAAGATCTTGGCGTGCTCGCCCTTCTTGCCCCGAATCACCGGCGCCATGACCTGGATGCGGGTGCCCTCCGGCAGGGAGAGGACCTGGTCGATGATCTGGTCGATGGTCTGCTGTTTGATCTCCTTGCCGCACTTGGGGCAGTGGGGCGTGCCTACCCGGGCCCACAGCAGACGCAGGTAGTCGTAAATCTCCGTCACCGTGCCCACGGTAGACCGGGGGTTCTTACTGGTGGTCTTCTGGTCGATGGAGATGGCCGGGGAGAGGCCCTCGATATAGTCCACGTCGGGCTTGTCCATCTGCCCCAGGAACATGCGGGCATAGGAGCTGAGGCTCTCCACATACCGCCGCTGGCCCTCGGCGTAGATGGTGTCGAAGGCCAGAGAGGATTTGCCGGAGCCGGAGAGGCCCGTCATCACCACCAGCTTGTCCCGGGGGATGGTGACGTCGATGTTTTTCAGGTTGTTGGCGCGGGCGCCTTTAACGATGATCTTGTCCTGCATGGGGGATGGTTCTCCTTTTATTTCGTTCAAATGCCGCGCAGTGGCGGCGGGTGAAATTCTTTTACCGAAGACCGGGAGATTCCCGGGGGACTGCACCCCCCATTTTCTTTTCGTCTTGTCGAAAAGAAAACGGGCCGTGCACGGTCCAAAAGAAAAGACGCTGAGTGCCAAACCTTGCGCCGGCCGCGAAAGGTTTGGCAGGGACGGGGGTCGTGCGAATCGGTCTGTGCTGAATCGACGGCCCCGTTGTCCCTGCGCCCTACCCCGGCGCTTGAAGAACCCGGTTCCCGCATAACGGCTGCGGTGGGCGAACGGGGTGGTTATCGGATTTGCCTATACTTCTCTTTCCGCGCCTTCCGCTTTACCCGCAAGGGGTACGCCGCAGCCGTTGGCAGCTTCCGCAAGCGCCCCGGCAGCGCGTAGCGGAGCGGAACGCGCGGGAGTCAAAATGCGCCGATTCAGGTCTCCACCCGCGTCCCTCCGCCGCAGTTGTTATGCGGGGGCGCAGTCCTGCCCGGAACCGCCCTCGGCGCAAGGTCGACGGGGCCGCCGATCCCCGCTGCACCGATTCGCACGACCACCGTCCTTCGGCAAATCAGCCCCGAACGGGGCGTTTTGCCGCCCGGCGGTTTTCTTTTGACCGGCCGCGGCCGTTTTCTTTTGCCGCAAACAAAAGAAAATGGGGGCGGATCTCCTGCGGGGAGCCCGCGGTCCCCTGCGGCCCGCCGGGGAAGGGCGGAGGCCCAAGGCTTCCTGCTGATTGGATGCCCTTACCGGGTCTCGCTGCGGCCCAGCAGATAGTCCGTCGTCACGCCATAGTAATCCGCCAGGGCGCACAATGTCAAGGTGGGAATGTTAACTTTTCCCGCCTCCATACGACGGTAGTGAACCTCTGTGATCCCCAGGAACTCCGCCATATCCTTCTGAAAGGCTTTCCGCTCCTTCCGCAGTTCCCGCAGTCTCTCACCTAGTATTTTTAATGTTTCCATATCATTTCTCCTTGACACAGATCATTTCATGTTCTATAATAGCCGTATAGAGATCATTAAATGTTCTGTTGAGGTGATCCAATGAATCCCATCTATGAAGCGCTCTTTGATACATACGGCTGCTCCGTTCTCAAGGAGGCGGACAACTACGATGAGGATGCCATCACCGCCCTGCTGGAGCAGTACGCCCCGGACGGGAAGGCCCAGCTGGCCCTGGAGGACGCCTTCTTCGACCGCTACCTCCGCTGGTCCGCCGACGCCTTCGCCCTGGGGCTGCACCTGGGATTATCCCTGCTCCGCGATCAGGTCCGCCGTGTCCGCTCCCAGCAGGTCCAGTAAGGCCCGGGGGGACAGCTCCACCTGGGCGCCAATCTTCCCGGCGGAGATATAGATGGTGTCGTAGTCCAGGGCGGTCTCATGGAACACCGTGGGATAGGGCTTCTTCATGCCCACGGGGCTGCATCCGCCCCGGATATAGCCGGTGACTGCGTTGATCTCCGCCACGTGCAAAAGCTCGATGGACTTCTCCCCCACCGCCTTGGCAGCCTTCTTCAAGTCCAGGTTTTCCGCCACGGGCACTTCAAATACATACACGCCCTTGGAAGCGCCCCGGGCCACCAGGGTCTTGAAGCCCCGAGCCGGGTCCTGTCCCAGGGCCGCCGCCACGTGGACGCCATACTCCCGGGTGCCCTCGGGTCCCTGGCTGTCTTCATAGAACCGGGCGGTATACGGAATCTTCTTCTGGTCCAGAATCCGCATGACGTTGGTCTTTTCCTCTTTCTTCTTTGCCATATGCCTCACCTCAGAATATACACGCCCGCCAGCACGCACACGATGCCGCCGGCGGTCAGGGCGCTCATGGGCTCCTGGAACAGCAGGACCCCGGCTAAAGACGCCACCACCGGCTCCAGACTTGCCATGATGCTGGCCCGGCCCGCCTCCACCTGGCTCAGGCCACGGGTATACAGGATGTACGGGGCCACGGTGGAAAACACCACCAGCCCCGCCGCCGTAAGCCACAGCTGCGGCTGGGCAGAAAAGGCTCCGATCAGCTCCGCCGGGCGCAGCAGCACCAGGGACGCGGGACCGGCAAACAGAAAGGTCCACACCGTCACGGTCATGGAGCCGTAGTGGGAAAGGGCGTACCGGCCGAAAACGCTGTACAGGGCGTAGAAAAAGCCCGCGCCCAGGCCCAGCAGAATACCGGGCACCGTTACCGTCAGGTCCCCGGCAAAGACGCCGCAGACCAGGGCGCAGCCCACCAGGGTCAGCCCCAGGGCCGCCAGTTTCCGGCGGGTAATCGGCTCCTTCCATAAAATTGCCGACAGCACCACCACGAAGGAGGGCGCTGTGTACAGCAGGATGGAGGCCACCGCCAGGGAGCAGAGCTTCTGACAGGTGAAGTAGCACAGGGTAAACAGCACCACGCTGACCACGCCGGTGCCGAAGAAGTATTTCAGGTGCCGCCGCTCCACACGGAACACGGACCTGTCCCGGAGGGCAAACACCGCGGACAGCAGTGCCATGCCGCCGAAGTTCCGCACCACCACAATGGAGGCCGGAGATACCCCGGCGGCCATGAGGCGGCGGTTCCACACGCCGATAATGCCCCACAATGCCGCAGCCGCCAAAATGGACAGGCAGGCGCCGGCGGCGCTTTTTTTGGTCTCTCTCACGGCAAAACGCTCGCTTTGCTTGGATTCAGGCATCCGCCTGTAACTTACAAAATCATGACGAAGGTGCCGGCGGTAATCAGTACGCCGCCCAGAACGGTCTTAAAGTCCGCCTGCTCATGGAGCACCAGAAAGGCCAGCACCAGGGAGATCACCACGCTGAACTTGTCCACCGGCACCACCTTGCTGGCCGGGCCGATTTGGAGCGCGTGATAGTAGCACAGCCAGGAAAGGCCCGTGGCCACGCCGGAGAGGGTCAGGAACACCCAGCTGCGCCGGCCGATATCGGCAAGCCCCCCCACCTTGCCGGTCAGCAGCACGATGCCCCAGGCCAGCGCCAGCACCACCGTGGTGCGGATGGCGGTGGCCAGATTGGAGTCCACGTTCTCAATGCCGATCTTGGCCAGAATGGACGTGAGGGCGGCAAACACCGCCGACAGCAGGGCAAACAGGAACCACATACCGTCATCTCCCAAATATCAATTTTTTCACGGCCGCAGGGCCGTTTTTTCTTTTTTCGGCGGAAGCGGCGCTTCTCCCCTTCCCGCCCGATGGAAAGGACTTTCCGGCGGGACACATGGGCTCCGCCCTACCGATGCCGGGGGCGGGCAGCAGGCGGATATGGAATCCGCCCCTACAATTCAGCTGAGAGGGCCACATCGAGCCCCTGGGCAGCGCGCAGCAGCTGCGCAGCCGTTGGCAGCTCTGCTGCCTTACGGATGCGGCGTACCCCTTGCGGGTAAATCGGAACGCGCGGAGACAGGGGCAGAGTCAAATGCGGTCTTGCACCCCGTCCACCCACCGCAGTTGTTATGCGGGGACTGGGCTCTTCAAGCGCCGGGGGACGGCGCAGGGACGACGGGGCCATGGGTCCCTACCGGGCCGATTCGCTCGACTCCCGTATTTGCCGAAACTTGCGCCTGCGGTGCAAGTTTCGGCACCCGGCGCTTTTTCTCTTCCACCGGGCGCGGCGCAGAAGGTGAATTGTCCCGAAGGGGCAAGAGAAGCCCCTCTGGAGGGTTCTCTTTTTGGCGCTGCCAAAAAGAGAATGGGGGCGCATCCCCGCGGGGACCCCGCAGCCCTCCCGGCCCGCCGGGAAAGGCCACTGACGGAAGTTGCAAGCAATCGGGTCCCTCATCCGTCATTTGCTGCACAAATGCCACGTTCCCCCGGTGGAAGGCTTTTTTTCACCCCTGCCTTCTCAGCTCGATGATCCGGTCGTGCAGCACCGCAGCGTACTCGAACTCCAGCATTTTGGACGCTTCCTTCATTATCCCACATGGCTCCGCCATGCGGGAACCCGGTGATTTCACTCAAATCGTCCGGAGTGAATCCGGCCGATTTCAAGGCTTTGCCCTGTGGGGCAAAGCACTTGACGCGCCACAGGCGCGCCCCACAGTGCGGGGCCCCGGAAATGAAGGAAGCTACTGCTGTCCTCTCAACTCGATAATCCGGTCACGCAGCACCGCAGCGTACTCGAACTCCAGCATTTTGGACGCTTCC
>CATZYY010000026.1 GCA_958426425.1 uncultured Oscillospiraceae bacterium | reverse complement strand
TAATTTTGTCAAAGAAACCCATTGGTCAATCACATTCCCTTTATTTTTTCTGCGGTCAAGGCGGATAGGCCGGAAGAACGGCCGCTCCGCGGCCCGGCTTACAGGTGGAGCTCCCGCTCCACATCGTTGAGGTTGATGGTCAGCAGCCGGGAGATGCCCTGCTCCTGCATGGTGACGCCGTAGAGGACGTCGGCCTCCTCCATGGTGCCCCGGCGGTGGGTGATGACGATGAACTGCGTCTTCCCCGCCAGAGTCCGCATGTAGCGGGCGCAGCGGGTGACGTTGACGTCGTCCAATGCCGCCTCGATCTCGTCCATGACGCAGAAGGGCGTGGGGTGGACCTTCAAAATGGCGAAGTACAACGCGATGGCCACAAAGGCCTTCTCACCGCCGGAGAGCAGGGAGATGGTCTTCAGGGTCTTTCCCGGCGGCTGGGCCTTGATCTCGATGCCGCAGCCCAGCACGTCGTTTTCGTCCTCCAGCTCCAGCCGGCCCATGCCGCCGCCGAACAGCTCCACAAAGGTGGTCTGGAAGCTCTCGGAGAGCAGCTTGAACTGCTGGGAGAAGATCTCCGTCATCTGGCGGGTGATCTCCTCAATGATGCCGTTCAGCTCCTCCTTGGCCTTTTCCACATCATTGCGCTGGTCTGTCAGGTAGGTATAGCGGGTGTTGACCCGGTCGAACTCCTCGATGGCGCCGATGTTGACGGCGCCCAGGGCCCCGATGTCCCGCTTCAGCTCGCCCACCCGGCGGGAGGCCTTGGGCACGCTCTCCAGCTCCACCCGGACCTCCTGGGCGGCGGAGTGACTGAGCTCGTAGTGCTCCCACAGCCGGTCCAGAATCTGCTTTTCCTCCATGGCGGAGGTGGCCAGCTTCTGCTCCAGCTTGGAGGCCGCCCGCTCCAGGTTCAAAAGGTTCTCGTTCATCTCCTGGCCGGCCCGGTTCTTGGCGGTACGCTCGGCCTCCAGGGCGATCTTCTCCTGACTCAGCTCCGTCAGCCGCTGGCGCAGGGCGATGCCCTGCTCTCCCAGGGCGGCGGTCTCCTGCCGCAGACGCTGGATCTCCGCCTGGGCGTCCCGGATGGTCTGGTGGCACTGCTCCACCATGGCCTCCTTCTGGGCCCGGCCGCCGGTCAGGTCCTCCGCCAGGCGCCGCAGCTCCGCCGCCCGGCTGGCGGCGGCCTCCCGCTCGGCGCCTAAGGCAGCCAGGCGGCTCTTGGCGGCGCTGATCTCCTCTGCCAAGGCGTTGGAGTGCTCCAGCAGCTCCGACTGGCCGGAGAGGGCCTCCTGTGCCTGGGCGCGGTACCCGGCGGCCAGAGCCTCCTGCTCCGCCACGGTCTTCTCCGCCTCCTGCCGACGACGGGCGTTGTCCTCCAGACGGCCGGTCAGGCTCTCCAGCTCTCCTTCCAGGTTTTCCAGGTTCTCCCCCAGGGAGCGGAGCAAACTGTCATAGTGGTTTTGGGCACCCTCCAGCCGCAGCACCTCGTCTTCGGCCTGACGGCGCTGGGCCTCCGCCGTCTCCAGCTCGTACTGGGCGGCGTCCAGCTCCCGCTGGGCGGCCTCCTGCTCCTTCTGAGCCTCTGTGAGCTGCCGGTGCATAGCGGCGCTGCGGCCCTGGAGCTTCTCCAGCTCCGCCGCCCGGCTCAAAACGCCGGCGGAGCGGTTGGTGGAGCCGCCGGTCATGGAGCCGCCCCGGTTGATAACCTGCCCGTCCAATGTCACGATCCGGAAGGCGTTGCGGTACTTCCGGGCCATGGCGATGCCGCAGTCCAGGTCCTCCACGATGACGGTCCTGCCCAGGAGGCTGTGGAAAATATTCTGGTATTTGGGGTCAAAAGTCACCAGACGGGAGGCAAGGCCCACAAAGCCGAACTCGCTCTCCACGCCCCTTTCCCGCAGCTCCTCGCCCCGGATGGCCGTCAGCGGCAGGAAGGTGGCCCGGCCGCCGTCCCGCTGCTTTAAGAAGTTGATGGCGGCCTTGGCGTCCTCCTCCCGGTCCACCACGATGTTCTGCAGTCCCGCCCCCAGGGCGATCTCGATGGCCAAGGAATACTTGCTATCGGTCCGCATGAGCCCCGCCACGGGACCGTGGATACCCCGGAGACTGCTCTGGGCCTGGCAGACCAGCTTCACCGCCTTGGAAAAGCCCTCATACTCCTTCTCCATCTCTGTCAGCAGACGGATGCGGTTATCCAGAGCGCCAACGTCCATGGTCAGCTGGACCTTCTTCTCTCCGGCGGCGGCGGCCTTTTTCCGCCGCTCCTCCATCCGCAGGCTGTGGCCGGCGATGACGTTGGCCGCGGCAGCGGCCTCGTCCCGGGCGTCCTCCAGACGGCGGCGGTTATCCCGGGACTCCTGTTTGGCCTGTTCCAGCCGCTCCAGGGCGGCGGCGCGGTCGGTTTCGGCGGCGGCGCTGCGCTCCCGGATCTGGGTCTCCTCAGCAGCGGCGGCGGCCACCTCCGCTTTGGCGTCGGCGGCAGCGGCAGCGGCCATGGCCTCCTGGCCCCGCAGGGCCTCGGCCTCGCTCTGGCGGCCGTCCGCCCGCTCCGCGGCGGTCCGGGCTTTTTCCATCAGGACCTCCAGAGACTGGTTTTCGGTCTGGATGCGCTCCTCCAGCTCCGCGGCCCGCTCCCGCTGCTCCGTGGCCTGGGCGGCAAGGCTGCCGGCCCTGGTGTCGCTCTCGGTCATCTCGCCGCTGACCCGCTCAATGGTCTCCCGGTTGTGGGCGATGGTGCCCTCCAGCACGGCGGCGGCGCTCTCCTGCTCCTTGGCCCGGCTCTCCAGGTCGGAGGCCTCCGTCCGCAGGCGCTCGGCCTCCATGTCCTTCTCCTGCATCCGCGCACCATACTGCTCGCCCTCTGCGTACAGCTCGTCCAGGGCGGACCGGGCCTGGTCCCGCTCAGCCTCGGCGGTGTGGAAGTCCGTCTCCAGTTTCCGCCTGCCGGCCTTCAGGGCGTCCAGGTTCTCCAGCCACAATGAGATCTCCAGCACCCGCAGCTCGTCCCGGAGGATCAGATATTTCTTGGCCTTCTCCGCCTGGTCCCGCAGGGGGTCCACCTGCAGCTCCAGCTCGGCGATCTTGTCGTTGATGCGGACCAGGTTCTCCTCTGTCCGCTCCAGCTTGCGCTCCGCGTCCTCCTTCCGGTGGCGGAACTTGGCGATACCGGCGGCCTCCTCGAAGATCTCCCGGCGCTCGCCGCTCTTGGCGGAAAGGATCTCATCGATCTTGCCCTGTCCGATGATGGAGTAGCCCTCCTTGCCCATGCCGGTATCCATGAACAGCTCCGTCACGTCCTTGAGGCGGACGGACTGGCGGTTGATGTAGTATTCGCTCTCACCGCTGCGGTAGTAGCGGCGGGTGACGGCCACCTCCGACTCCTCCATGGTGGGGAAGATGTGCTCGGTGTTGTCGATCACCAGCGTCACCTGGGCAAAGCCCACCTGGGCCCGCTTCTCGGTGCCGCCGAAGATCACGTCCTCCATCTTGGCACCCCGGAGACCCTTGGCGCTTTGCTCGCCCATGACCCAGCGGATGGCGTCGGAGATGTTGGATTTGCCGGAGCCGTTGGGGCCCACGATGGCGGTGATGTCCTCGCCGAAGTTCAGCACGGTCTTGTCAGGGAAGGACTTAAAGCCCTGGATTTCCAATGCTTTTAAGTACACGGTCTCACCTCTTACGAATCTGCATACAATAACTAATATACTATATCAGACAAGCCCCCTTTTTTCAAGGATTTTTCCGTGACAAATGGGGATTTCTCCTTGTGCGAAATCCCGCCGGGCGGCATGGACCTCTCCCGCCAAAGGGCGCGGAGGATGCGCCGCTCCCCTGTCCCGCCGGTCCCCTGAATCTGCCGTCTGTCTGCCTTCCCGCAAGACGTTCCAAGAGTCCATGGTGCCAAAGGGGTAGGATTTCGTACCTTTCGTGATCCTCCAAATAGATCTCGCATTTTTCGTCAGGTCGTGTTATACTTTTCAAGAAATAACGACAGGGGGAGGAACCATCGGTGCGTCAGAAACAACCGCGGCTGGTCGTGTCCTTCCACACCACGGCGGAGGCCATTGCCACAGAGTCGGCCTGCCGCCGCCTGGGACTGGAGGGGAAGCTGATCTCCGTTCCCCGGAGCGTCACCTCCGACTGCGGACTGGCCTGGTCCGCTCCGCCGGAGCTGGAGGCGCGGCTGCGGGAAGTGCTGGCGGAGGGCGGTGTGGAGCCCGCCGGGTTCCACCATCTGACGGTGTGAGGATGCGTCTTTTTTCGCCCGTCGTTATTCTTTTAAAAAAACAGTGAGTATAAGGAGTGTGTTGTGGAAATGAGAGAGAATTCCTGGCTGCGGGACTATGGCCCGCTGCTGCTGACCGGCGTGGTGGTGGGCGTGGCTGCCCTGGTGCTGACCGCCTGCGGCAACCCCGCCAACATGGGCTTTTGCATCGCCTGCTTCGAGCGGGACATCGCCGGTGCCCTGGGGCTGCACAGCGCCGCCAAGGTCCAGTATTTCCGGCCTGAGATCGTGGGCATCGTCCTGGGCGCCCTGATCGCGGCGTTGGCCGCCAAGGAGTTCCGGGCCAAGGCCGGAGCCTCCCCCGCCTGCCGCTTTTTGCTGGGCATGTTCGTGATGATCGGCGCGCTGGTGTTCCTGGGCTGCCCGCTGCGCATGGTGATCCGCCTGGGCGGCGGCGACCTGACCGCCGTGGCGGGACTGCTGGGCTTTATCGCCGGCATCGGCGTGGGCGTGGTGTGCCTGCGCAAGGGCTTCTCCCTGGGCCGGGCCTATCCCGTCCGGTCCGGCGAGGGCATGGCTCTGCCGCTGCTGCTGGTGATCGGTCTGGTGCTGCTGGTGGCCTTCCCCTCCCTGCTGCGCTTTTCCGAGGAGGGTCCCGGCTCCCAGCGGGCCTTCTGGCTGATCTCCCTGGCGGCCGGCGGCGTGGTGGGCATTCTGGCCCAGCGGAGCCGCCTGTGCATGGCCGGCGGCATCCGGGACGCCATCCTGGTTCGTGACTTCCGGCTTCTGGCGGGCTTCGTGGCCATCTGGGTCACGGTAACCATCGGCAACCTGATTCTGCACAAGTACAACCTGGGCACCATGTCCCAGCCCATCGCCCACAGCCAGTACCTGTGGTCCTTCCTGGGCATGGCCCTGGCGGGCTGGGGCTCCGTGCTGCTGGGCGGCTGTCCCCTGCGGCAGCTGATTCTGGCCGGTGAGGGCAACGGCGACTCCGCCGTTACGGTGCTGGGCATGGTGGTAGGCGCCGCCCTGGCCCACAACTTCAGCCTGGCCGGCAATGCCGACTCTATCGCGGAGGACGGTACTTACGTGGTGGGCGGCATCGGCACTGCCGGTATGGTGGCCGTCATTTTGGGCTTTGTGGTGATGCTGGCCGTGACGCTCACCCATCTTCCCGGAAAGGAGGAAGCATAAATGGTCGATACCCGCGGTTACATCTGCCCCACCCCGGTGCTGATGGTCCAGAAGGCCCTGAAGGACGGCCCCGCCAAGGTGGAGGTCCTGTGCGACGCCCAGGCGGCGGTGGAAAACGTCACCCGCTTCGCCCGGTCCAAGGGCTATCAGGTGGCTCAGGCCCCGGAGGGCGCCGATATCAAGCTGACCCTGACCAAGTAATCATGGCACTTTCACCCCGGCGCGGCGGTAAATACCGCCGCGCCGGGCTTTTTCCAGGGAAACCAGCGGCGGCCGCCCCGGAACCGGGGCGGCCGCTGTTTTTGCGCCGACATGGGGAGATACGGTTGTCACTCCTCCCAAAAAAGCTCATCCAGGGTCTTGTCCAGCACGTGGCAGATGGCGAGGCACAGCTTGATGGTGGGGTTGTAGTCTCCCTTTTCAATGGCGTTGATGGTCTGCCGGGAGACCCCCACCGCCTCCGCCAGCTGCTGCTGGCTCAGGTCCTTGGCGGCCCGGGCGGATTTGAGGCGGAGGTTCTTCATTCTTCCTCCGCCTCCCCTTCCCGTCCGGCCCCGTGGAACAGGTACACCGCCAGGATCACCAGGCACAGCACCCCCAGCAGGAGGTTCGTCACACGGAAGGTGAGGACGCCCTCCTCCACCAATCCGCCCCGGACCAGATTTCCCAAGCCGCAGAGGAGATTCGTGGCCGTGGCGGCAATCAAAGTGAGCAAAATCTGCCGGGGCTTTTCCCGCAGGCTGACATACGCCCCTTTGACGATGCAGGTGGAGGCGAAAACACCGCCGCCCACGCAAAAGCACAGCACCGCCCCGATCATGGCATCGCACCAGCGGCCCAGCAGCAGCTCCGACCCTCCGTACAGCGCCGCGGTCACCAGTGTGGCGATGAAGGCGTATTTGTAGGCCGTGCCCCTGGCCCGCTCCTGCCGCTCGTCAAAGGTCATGTCCAGCACCTTGGCCCGGATCAAAACGCCGATCAGGATAATGGCCACCGCCAGCCCCGCCAGCGCGCCCACCATCGTCTCCGCCGTCATTCCGTTCATGGCAATCCCTCCTGTTCTCTGATGGGACCATTCTAGCATCTCCCTTACTTTTTATCAAGTATATTTTACTTTTTGTCGCAAAAAAATGCCGCAGCTTTTGCTGCGGCAGTTTGTCAGTCTCCGGCTTTCCGGTATTGCTCGATCTGACGGTACAGGCACTGGAGGCCGTCGGAGAGCCCTCCCACCTGGTCAATGAGCCCCGCCTGCACCGCCTCCTCCCCGTAGAGGACGCTGCCCACGTCGGCGGCCATGTCGTCCTTGCGGAGCATCAGGGCCTGGAAATCCTCAGCGGAGATATGGCTGTGGCCGGAGACAAAGGCCACAATCCGCTCCTGGAGCCGCTGAAAGTAGCTGTACGTCTGGGGGGCGGCGATGACGGTGCCGCTCATGCGGACCGGGTGGACGGTCATGGCGGCGGAGGGCACAGCGAAGCTGCGCCGTGCCGCCACCGCCAAGGGCACCCCGATGGAGTGACTGCCCCCCAGGACAATGGAGACCGTGGGCTTGGTCATGCCGGCAATCAGCTCCGCCATGGCAAGGCCCGCCTCCACATCGCCGCCTACGGTGTTGAGAAGGAACAGCACACCGTCCACCTCCTCCGACTCCTCCAGCTTGGCAAGAAGCGGCAGCACATGCTCGTACTTGGTGGTTTTTGTGTGGTCCGAGGCGGCGTTGTGGCCTTCGATCTGGCCGATGATGGTCATGCAGTAGACGCTGCCGTGGGGCGTCCGGGTCAGGGCGGAGCCGAAATCCACGATCTGCTGGGCGGCGCCGCCGGTATTTTCGTCGTTTTCCCCGGTATGGTTCTGCGGTTTGGTCTGTTCGCTCATGGAATCCCTCGCTTTCTCCCCTAGCATCTGCTTTTTTTGCAAAAACTACCCGCCCTCCGGTCTTCCTTTTTTCCCGGTCCTATGATATGATAAAAAAAAATTTTTGAAATCCCAGGTCACAAAGCGGGAGGTGCGTCTCATGGAAAAGGTCCGGCAAAAACTGTCCGCCGTCCGAATCCATTGGCCCCGGCTTCTGATCGCCTGCCTGGTCCTGGCGCTGTTCTTTGGGGCTGGTATGGGTGTGCGGACGGCGCTGGAGCGTGCGGAAAAAGAAAATGAAATCCAGGCCGCCCTTTCCAATTTCAACCGGCAGATGCGGATATTCTCCAACGATGTGAATCGGATCACACGGGAAGCCCAGCAGGCCGAGGCGGCCGGGGAGATCGCGGATGACCCGGCGGAAAATTATGTCGTCTCATCGGGTCTGGCCTTTCTTCGGGAAAAAGCCGTCGCCATCGCGGACATGGCAGAGCTGTCCCAGTCCCGCCAATATTCCAATGCCAAGGTCTATTTGGCGTCCTGGAAACCGGCGCTGCTGGGCGCCGGCTGCGCTGACGCGGAGGCTCTGTCCGAAATCGTGACCATCTCCCGCCCCCTGTGGGACGCGGTGGCGGAGTCTTGCGAGGACACCATGGCCCGGCTGGAGGAGAACATCCTCTCCGGGGACTATCAGGACGCCCTGGACCTGCTGGGCATGGGCGATTCCATATCCACAACCACCCAAGGAGGAGCATAACGTTGGAACAGACAAAGCAGCGCATTGTAGTGAAGGTGGGCACCTCCACCCTGACCCATGACTCCGGGTCCCTGGACCTCAGGAGCATGGAGCATCTGGTTCGGACCCTGGCGGACCTGCACGGCGCCGGCAACGAGGTGATTCTGGTGACCTCCGGCGCCATCGCCGTGGGCACCGCCAAGTTAGGCCTTGCCGAGCGGCCCAGGGAACTGCGAATGAAGCAGGCGGCGGCAGCCGTAGGGCAGTGCCGGATGATGCACATATACGACAAGCTCTTTTCCGAATACAACTGCGCCATGGCTCAGATCCTGCTGACCGGGGACGACGTGGAGGACCCGGACCGAGCGGAGCACCTGCGGGGCACCTTCTCCGCCTTGCTGGAGATGGGGGTCATCCCCGTGGTCAACGAGAACGACTCCGTCTCCTCCGCCGAGATCGAGACCGGCCACCACAAGGTCCTGGGCGATAACGACACCCTCTCCGCCATTGTGGCGGCGCTGTGCCATGCGGACTTACTGGTGCTGCTCAGCGACATCGACGGGCTCTACGACGCCGACCCCAAGACCCATCCCGGCGCCAAGCTCCTCCACCGGGTGGAGGCTCTGACGCCGGAAATCCTGGACATGGCCGGCGGCGCCGGCAGCTGGCGGGGTACCGGCGGCATGGCCACCAAGCTCTCCGCCGCCCGGCGGGCCATGGACGCCGGGTGCGACATGGTCATCACCAACGGCAAGCGGACGGAGGACCTGTACGGCATCGTGGAGGGGGCCGACATCGGCACCCGGTTCATTGCCAAGCGTGAAAAATAAAGCGCAGCGCAGAGCGCGGAGTGACGTTCTTGTTACTTTCAACTCCCAGCTCGCAGCTTTCCACTCTCAACTCAAAAGGGGTGCATTGATATGACGGATCTGCAAAAGCAGGGCGCCGCGGCGAAGGCCGCGTCCTATGCCCTTTCCACTGCCGGGACGGCCAGGAAAAACGCCGCCCTGGAGGCTATCGCCGCTGTCTTGACGGAGCGGCAGGATGAATGGCTCACCGCCAACGCCGCCGACGTAGCGGCGGCAAAGGAGGCCGGTATGCGGCCGGCCATGCTGGACCGGCTGACACTGAACCCGGAGCGGATCGCCGGCATTGTGGAGGGTGTGCGCCAGGTGGCCGCCCTGCCGGACCCCATCGGCAAGGTGGACAAAATGGAGACCCGGCCCAACGGCCTCATCATTGGCCGGCGGCGGGTGCCCCTGGGCGTCATCGCCATCATCTTCGAGGCCCGGCCCAACGTCACCGTGGACGCGGCGGCATTGTGCCTGAAATCCGGCAACGTGTGCATCCTCCGAGGCGGCAGGGAGGCCATCCGGTCCAACCGCTGCGTCACGGAGCTGATGCGTCAGGCCCTGGAGCAGGCGGGATTGCCCGCCGACTGCATCTCCCTGGTCCAGGACACCTCCCATGAGACAGCCAATGAACTGATGCACCTGGACGGGTATGTGGATGTCCTCATTCCCCGGGGCGGAGCGGGCCTCATCCGGGCCGTGGCGAAGGAGGCCAGCGTGCCGGTGATCCGCACGGGAGAGGGCGTGTGCCACGTGTATGTGGACGACGAGGCGGACCTGGATATGGCCGCCAAAATTCTCTACAACGCCAAGTGCTCCCGGCCCTCGGTGTGCAACGCGGCGGAGTGCGTCCTGGTCCACCGGGACGTGGCGGCGGACTTCTGGAAACGGGCCCTGCCCATGCTGGACGAAAAGGGCGTGGAGCTGCGGGCGGACAGCGAGGCGCTGGAGCTGCTTGGCACCCGGGCCCTGCCGGCCCAGGAGAGCGACTGGGACGCGGAGTACGACGACTATATTCTGGCCATTCGGACCGTGGGGGGCATGGAGGAGGCCATCGACTTCATCAACGCCCACGGCACCCAGCACTCCGAGGCCATCATTACCCGGAACTATTTCAAGGCCCAGCGGTTTTTGGACGCGGTGGACGCAGCGGCGGTATATGTCAACGCCTCCACCCGGTTTACTGACGGCGGCGAGTTCGGCCTGGGTGCCGAAATCGGCATCTCCACTCAAAAAATGCACGCCCGGGGCCCCATGGGTCTGGAGGAGCTGACCAGCTGCAAATACATCATCTACGGTGAGGGGCAGGTCCGCTGAGGGGCCCCGCCCACCTGTGAGGAAGAAGGAAAAGAGATTATGTCGACATTTGGTTTCATCGGCACCGGCAACATGGGCGGCGCCCTGGCCCGGGCGGCCCGGAAAAAGCTGCCCGGCGAAAACATCCTGCTGGCCAACCGGACGGCAGCCAAGGCGGAGACCCTGGCCGCGGAGCTGGGCTGCGCCGCTGTGGATAACGCTGCGGCAGCTCGGGCGGACTTTGTGTTCCTGGGCGTCAAGCCCTATCTGGTGGCCGGGCTCATGGAGGAAATCAGCCCGGTGCTCTCCGCCCGGACTGACCGCTTCGTTCTGGTCTCCATGGCGGCGGCCCTGACCATTTCCAACCTGCGGCAGCGGGGATGCAGGGACTATCCCCTCATCCGCATCATGCCCAACACCCCCTCCGCCATCGGCGAGGGCGTGATTTTCTACACCTGCGACGGCGTGACGGAGTCGGAGCGGCAGACCTTTCTGGAGGCCATGGCCGGCGCCGGGCGGCTGCTGCCCCTGGACGACCACCTGATGGACGCCGGCAGCGCCGTGGCCGGGTGCGGTCCAGCCTTTGTGGACCTGTTTCTGGAGGCCATGGCCGACGGCGGCGTGGCCTGCGGTCTGACCCGCCCCATGGCCATGGAGTGCGCCGCCCAGACCCTGATCGGCGCGGCCAAGCTGATGCTGGAGACAGGGACCCACCCCGGCGCATTGAAAGACGCGGTCTGTTCCCCCAGCGGCGCCACCATCCAGGGCGTGCGGGCGCTGGAAAAGGGCGGACTGCGGAGCGCGGTCATGGAGGCCGTCATTGCCGCCTATGAAAAGAGTGCGCAGATGAAATAAAACAGCGAAGCGGGCCGCCCCGACGGGGCGGCCCTTTCAAACTGTCGAAAAGTCTTTTTCGACATACTGCGGGGCGCTGCGTTTGCAGCGCCCCTGCCGTTGAGAGGATGCTTTTTAGCCCGCTCAGGCGGTCTCCCCGACCGAAGCAGCGGCGCCGGGAGAGCGGTACAGGAAGGTCGCGATCTGGCCACGGGTACAGGTCCTGTCGGGGCTAAAGGTCGTCTCTGTGGTGCCCCGGGTCACGCCGTTTTCCACGGCCCATGCTACGGCGTTTCCGGCCTCAAGATACCGGGGCTGACCGCCGTCCTCCGTCTCCTCCCAGGCCACATCGGTAAAGGAAGGTTCCATGTCCACCTCCGGGCTTCCGGCAGCCCGCCACAGAAAGTACACCGCTTCCAGACGGGTGCAAGGCGCATTGGGAGAGAACGTTCCACTGTACTCCATGTCCATCTCCGCCGCCCACAGGATCGCTTTGTAGTAGTAAGCGTCAGGATCGTCCACATCCATGAACTGCTGTTCCGTCAGCGCGGGCTCCGGGCTTCCGGCGGCCCGCCACAAAAACACCGCGATCTGGGCCCGGGTGCAGGGACTGTCGGGGGAAAAGGTGGTGCCGTCTCCGGTGCCGGTGGTGATCTGATTCTCCACGGCCCACAGGATACCATCATAATAAGCGGAGGTTTCCGCTACGTCAGTGAACGGATTGACCGGGCTCTGCTCGATGATGATGCGGCCCGCAGGTGCTCCGTAATCGGCGGCAGTGACCACGCCGCCCAGCTCCTGGGAGATGTAGTCCATCACGATCTCGTCCAGAGGCAGCCCCAGGTCGTAGCAGGTTCCCGCGGCGGCAAAGGTGTAATAGGTGTCGCCGCCGGCGGCCACGAAGTCGTTGGTGGCAATGAAATAGGTGTCCTCCGGATCAAAGGCCTCACCGCCCACGGTCTGGATATTCACCCGCCCGATACTGGCGGGTTCATAGTATGTGGAGCCGGGGTACAGGTCGCCGGGGTCGTAAGCCACCGCCGTGTCTACTGTGAACTCCATACCGCTGACCTGGGGGAAGCCGCCCAGCTCCTCCGGCGTACAGAAGGTGGACGCCTCCAGTGCCTCCAGCAGCTGGGCGCCGGTGACTTCCACAATGGTCAGCGTGTTTCCGAAGGGCAGCACCGCGTTGATATCCCGCTTGGTCACATCGCCGGCGGCGATGCTGGCCCGGATGCCGCCGCCGTTGTTGATAGCCCCGTCCACGCTCTGCCCGTTTTTCTCCGCGCCCCACACCATGGCGTCGCAGATTAAATCGCCCAGGTTGGTCTCCTCCGTGCGGTTGCCGGGGGCCCGCTCGCCGTTGAGCGTCACCTCAGAGACAGCGAACACAGCGCCGTAGTCCCGGTCGATCTGCTGCTGGATTTCGGCTGCCCGGGCAGCTACCGCCGCGTCCTCCTCCGTCAGGCTGGACAGGGGGATGGTCTCGGCGCTGATGGCGCCGTCGTGAATGGTGACTACGCCCACGCTCTCCAGCTTGGTGCCGGTGGAGGTGAGGACGGTCTCTGTGATACCTGCGCTCTCCACGGCGGCGTTGACCTCCTCCAACGTGGAGTGGGAGTGGCCGTCAATGAACACGTCGATGCCCGCCACATTCTGCAAAAGGTCGATGGAGCGGCTGCCAGCGGAGGCATCGTCAATGCCCAAGTGGCCCAGGCAGACGATGTATTCACAATGGGCGTCCTCCAGCAGCTGCACCTCCGCCCGGACACTGTCAATCAGCTCCTGCCCGGAGAGGAACGACACCCCCTGGAGCTTGGCGGGATGGGCCTTGGTGGCGGTCTCCGGCGTATCCAGGCCAAACACGCCGATCTTGGTGCCGTCCGGAGCGGTGAAGATGGTGTGATCCTCAAAAATCGGCAGCTCCATGGAGGAGACGCTGCCCCCAAAGGACACCTGGACACTTTTGAGGACGTTGAGGGCCATAATGGGGAATTCCGCCGCCTCCGCCAACGTGCTCAGGTTTTCATAGCCATAGTCAAACTCATGGTTACCCAGGGTGGCCCCGTCGTAGCCCGCCAGGTTCATCAGCTCCACGGCCGCGGCGCCCTGGGACACGCTGACGGTGGGATCTCCCTGGATGAAGTCGCCGGCGTCCAGCAGCAGGACGTAGGCGCCCCGGGCCTCATACGCGTCCTTCAGCGCCGCCACCTTGGCATAGCCGCCGATGGCGCCGTGGACATCGTTGGTATGGAGAATAACGATGTCTCCCTCCATGGTCTCCGCTCCCTGGGCGGTGACCGTCAGTGAAATGGCCATGGCCGCCGCCAGAAGCAGCGATACAATTTTCCTTCTCATCGCACGCATCTCCTTTGCTCCTCACCTGCCTCGTTCCCCAGACACATGAACCTATATGGACAGTATAGCAGATCTCCCGGAAAAGGCCAGGACCCATCGCAAGTTTTCTCTCCCTTTTATTTCTTCTTTACCAGGCCCGGACTTTTGGCGGGAAAAGGCCCCCTTTTCGACGTCCCCTCTGGTAATCCGCCGCAGGTGGTGGTATACTAGTCCCAACAACACACGGCCGCCCCGGCGGCCCGGAAAGGGAGGTTTCTTATGCGGACACTGCTCAAGGGCGGCACGGTGGTCTCCGGCTCCGGCCAGAGACGGACGGACGTGCTGATTGAGGGAGAGAAGATCATCCGGATGGGCCGGGACCTGGAGGACGGCGACCGGACGGTGGATGTGACCGGCTGTCTGCTGTTCCCCGGCTTTATCGACGCCCACACCCACTTTGATCTGGATGTGGCAAACACCACCACTGCCGATGATTTCTACACCGGCAGCCGGGCGGCCCTCCGGGGCGGCACCACCACGGTCATCGACTTCGCCTGCCCCAACAAGGGCGAGTCTCTCCACTACGGTCTGGACCTGTGGCACAAAAAGGCCGACGGCCGCACCTTCTGCGACTACGGCTTCCACATGACCATTGACGACTGGAACGAATCTATCCGGGCGGAGCTGCCGGACATGTTCGCCCAGGGCATCTCCTCGTTCAAGATGTACCTGACCTATCCGGCCATGATGATCGGCGACCGGGACGTGTACTGGGCATTGAAGGAGCTCAAATCCCTGGGCGGCATCGCCGGGTTCCACTGTGAGAACGCCGGCGTCATCGACGGCATGATCGCCGAACGGAAGGCCGCCGGGGAGCTGTCCCCCGCCTCCCATCCCCTGACCCGGCCGCCCTATCTGGAGGCGGAGGCGGTGAGCCGCCTGCTGCGGATTGCCCAGGCGGCGGACTGCCCGGTGGTGATCGTCCACCTGACCAATGAGGACGCCCTTCAGGAGGTGCGGCAGGCCCGCCGCAGGGGCCAGAAGGTGTATGTGGAAACCTGCCCCCAGTATCTGACCCTGGACGAGTCCGTATATTTCAACGAGGACTACTCCGCCGCGGCCCGGTATGTCTGCGCCCCGCCTCTGCGGGAGAAGGGCCAGCAGGCCGCACTGTGGCGGGCCCTGCGCCGGGGTGAGATTCAGACCATCTCCACCGACCACTGCTCCTTCACCCTGTCTCAAAAGGACATGGGCCGGGAGGACTTCACCAAGATCCCCGGCGGCCTTCCCGGCGTGGAGACCCGGGGCGAACTGATCTATTCCTTCGGCGTGGCGCAAAAGCGCATGCGCCTTGCGGGCATGTGCCGTGCCCTCAGCGAAAATCCCGCCAAGCTCTACGGCCTGTTCCCCCGGAAGGGCGTTCTGCGCCCGGGCTCCGACGCGGACATCGTGGTTTACGATCCCGGTGCCAGCCATGTGATCCGGTCGGAGGACTGCGTGGCCAACGTGGACTACAACCCCTATGAGGGCTTTGTCACCGCCGGCGGCATCCGGCAGGTCTGGCTGCGGGGCGCCCTGTCCGTAGAGGATGGGAAGGTCCTGGTCCAGGAGCCCGCTGGCAAATACATGGCTCGGGGCAAAAACTCCCTGTAATTTCCCGCAACGCCAAAAAAGAGGGACGGCCCAAGGCCGTCCCTCTCAGCTTATATGCGGTGCACGCGCTCACTGCGCGGGCTCCGGCTCGTCCCACTGAACGTCCACAATGGTGCCGCCGGAAAACTCAATATACTCGCTCTTGAGAATGTAGTCGGTCTTGCCGATGCGGACCTCCTGATCGCCCACCTTGGTGGTCATCACCTCGCCTGCGGCTGTCTCTGTGGTGGCGGTGAACAGCAGCGTCACATGATCCGGGTCCTCCACCCACTGTCCGTCGGGGCCCAGCACGTAGTAGGGCTCCTTCTCCACACTCTCAACCTGACCGCCCACCAGGGCGCCGGAGGCCATTAAGGGTGAGGGCAAATGGGCCTGGCAGGTCTCATACAGCTCGGCGGGAACCCCTTCGCACTTGACCACATAAGTCACCTTCACCTGGCTGTCCTCCCCCAGGTCCGCCGCACCGGCCCGGTTCAGCAGCTTCCATCCCGCAAAGGCCACCACCGCCAGGATGAGAATGACGGCAATGATATCGATAATGTTGAATTTTCCGATGCGTTTTGCTTTTTGTTCCATGGTATCCTCCGAAAACGGCGCGCCGCGCCGGAATTTGACGGACTGTCTTCTGGACAAGCTCCAAGAGGTATTGTATAATATTTTCTGCTGTTTCACAAGTCCCAAACGAAAGAAAGGCATCTCATGAAAGTCATTCACCTCATCAGCGGCGGCGACTCCGGCGGCGCCAAGACCCATGTGCTGAGTCTGCTGCAGCATTTGAATCAACACATCCATGCCCAGCTGGTGTGCTTCCGGGAGGGCCCCTTTGCCCAGGAGGCCCGGGACATGGGCATTCCCACCATGATCTGCGGCGGCAACAACGTGCTGCGGGTTCGCCGTCAGCTGACCGCCTACATCCGCCAGGGCGGATACGATGTGATCCATTGCCA
Source organism: uncultured Oscillospiraceae bacterium (assembly GCA_958426425.1). Lineage (GTDB taxonomy): Bacteria > Bacillota > Clostridia > Oscillospirales > Oscillospiraceae > Oscillibacter. The sequence continues at coordinate 5,640 of CATZYY010000026.1, read as the reverse complement.
CGGCTCCCGTGCCAACATGATCGGTGCCCTGCTGCGCCGGACCACAGAAGTGCCGGTGGTGACCACCGTCCACAGCGACTACAAGCTGGACTACATGGGCCGTCCCCTGAGCCGCCTGGTCTTCGGCACCATCAACGCCTGGGCACTGCACCGGCTGGACTTCCGGATCGGCGTGTCCGACGCTATGGTGGATCTTCTGATCTCTCAGGGCTTCCCGGCGGATCGCTCCTACGCCATCTACAACGGCCTGGACTTCACCCCCGCCCCGGATCAGGGAGACCGTCTTCCCTACCTGCGGCAGCTGGGGGCCGACGTGGACGAGAACTCCGTGGTGGTGGGCATCGCCGCCCGCTTGAATCCGGTCAAGGACATGTCCACTCTGATACGTGGCTTTGCTGCCGCCTACCAGGCCTGCCCCCGGCTGCGGCTGGTGATCGCCGGCGACGGCGAGGAGAGGGGAAAGCTCCAGGCCCTGGCGGCGGAGCTGGGCGTGGAGCGCCAGGTGACCTTCGCCGGATGGATCAGCGGCGGCATGGACCGCTTCTATGCCGCTTTGGACATCAACGCCTTAACCAGCCTGTCCGAGACCTTCCCCTATGCCCTGACTGAGGGCGCCCGGTTCCATCTGGCCACGGTGGCCACCGCCGTGGGCGGAATTCCCTACCTGATCGATCAGAATGTCAACGGCTATCTGTTCACACCCGGGGACTGGCAGACTCTTGGCCGCCACCTGGCGAATCTGGGAGGAAACGACGCCCTGCGCCGGGAAATGGGGGAAAAGCTCTACCAGAAGGCCTCCACCCAGTTTTCCATCCAGCACACCGTGGACACCCAGCTCCACATTTACCAGGAAGTCCTGCGCCGGTATCACCGCCCCGCCCACGCCCGGGACGGCGTGGTGATCTGCGGCGCCTATGGCCGTGGCAACGCCGGAGACGACGCCATTTTGGAGGCCATCCTCCAGGAGATGCGCTCCATCGACCCGGACATGCCCATTACTGTGCTCAGCAAGGACCCCAAGAACACCCGCCTCGCCTACCGGGTCCAGGCGGTTCACCGCTCCAACCTGCCGGCGTGGCTCATGGCCATGCACAGCGCCAAGCTGTATATCAACGGCGGCGGCAGCCTGATTCAGGATGTCACCTCCCGCCGCTCTTTGTGGTTCTATCTCCACAATATCTCCGCCGCCAAGCGGTCCGGCTGCAAGGTGCAGATGTATGGCTGCGGCATCGGCCCCGTCACCCGGGAGAGCCACCGGCGCCTGGCCGCCAAGGTCCTCAACCGCCATGTGGACATTATCACGTTGCGTGAGCCCGACTCCCTGGCGGAGCTGCAGGCCATGGGTGTCACAAAGCCGGAGATCCTGCTGACGGCGGACCCGGCCCTGATCCTGCGCAAAGCGCCGGAGGACGAGACAGACAGCGTACTGCTGCGCGCCGGCATCCCGCCCCACGGAAAGTACCTGTGCTTCGCTCTGCGCCGGTGGAAGGGATTTGAGGAAAAGGCCCCCATCTTCGGGGCGGCGGCGGAGTACGCCTACCGGACCTACGGGCTGACTCCGGTCTTCGCGGCGGTGGAAAAGCATCTGGACCCCGGCGCCGGACAGCTGGCCGCCCGGGGGCTGTCGGTCCCCCACTATTTCCTGGACGACGCCGGCGGCGCCGGCACCATCATCGGTGCCCTGAGCCGGATGGAGATGGTGGTGTCCATGCGGCTCCACGCGCTGATTTTCTCCGCCGGACAGGGGATTCCCCTGGCAGGCGTGGTATATGATCCCAAAGTCTCGGCCTTCCTGCGCTACATCGGGCAGGAGCTGTTTGTGGATCTGGAGGATCTGACGGAGGCAAATCTGCGGCATATGATTGATCGCTGTGTTGCCCAGGCCCGGGACCCCGGCGCCCAGGCGGCGGCCGTGGCCCGGCTCCAGGAGATGGAGCAGGGCAACGTCCGGGCAGCCCGGCGCCTGCTGGGTCTGCCGGAAACGCCGGCGGAAAAAGCACCCGATCCCTGACATTTGGAGGCCCAGGCCTGCCTGACGGCAGGCCTGGGCCTCTGTGCGAAATCCACGGTGTGAACATACCTGCGGCCTGGACATTGCCGCGGCGCGCCGTCTGATGTTCCATGCGGCATGGCGGCTCAGAGGAAAACAGCTTCTTCCCGGGCGCTGGTGGGTGACTGCGTCTCCCCGCCGCACCGGGCCCGCTGGGCGGCGATGGTGGCCAGGGTGTCCCCCAGCTGGGTCAGCAGCGCCGCTGTCAGGCTCAGGTCCTCGTCCTCCAGTCGGGCGGCAATGGCCACCGCCAGGGTGTTGACCGCCGTGGTCAGCGCCGCCGGGTCACAGTCGCAAAGGCGCATCTCCATCCCTCCCCTGCAACCTTATGAGGCAGTGGGGCCGTTCAGCCCATCCTTGCACAAAAAACCGGCGGAGCGCCTTTGGCGCTCCGCCGGTCTTCCATTCTCTAGAGGATCTCATCATCCTCACCGGCATGGTGGGCGTTGGTATGGACATTGATGTACTGCGCCTTCAGCTTGGAGTACAGGATGGTCTGACTGGAGTAAAGCCCGTTGTAGCCGGAGAGCATGTAGCTGACGCCGCAAACCAGGGCAAAGTACAGAAGACCTCCGTCCCCAAACAGTTCCACCGACAAAAAGATGGAGGCCATGGGGCAGTTCACCGCCGCGCAGAACACCGCCACCAGCCCCAGCGCCGCGGAAAAGCCAGCCGGAAGACCCAGCAGAGGCCCCGCCACGCAGCCGAAGGTTGCCCCCACAAAGAAGGAGGGCACCACCTCGCCGCCCTTGAAGCCGGCACCCAGCGTCACGGCGGTAAACAGGATCTTCAGCAGGAAGGCCGCCGGATGGGCAGTCCCCTGCTCCACGGCGGCGGTGATGACCTCCATGCCGGCGCCGTTATAATCCGTAGTGCCGCACAGGTAGGTCAGGGCAATGACGGCGCAGCCACCGATCACCACCCGCAGCCAGGGATTGGGAATGCGGCGCTTGAGCTGGTGCTCCGCCCCGTGGACGGCACCGCAGAAGATCACCGACACCAGGGCGCACCCGGCGCCCAGCACCGCCACCCGCAGCAGCGTCCAACCCTCCAGGGCGGGCGCCTCCACCAGAAAGCGGGTGGGCTCCACCCCCATCTCCACGGAGATCCAGTAGGCCACCAGGGAGGCAGTCAGGCAGGGAATCAGCGCCGCGTGATACATGACGCCGATGCTGATGACCACAATGGCGAAGATGGTGGCCGTCAAAGGCGTGCCGAACAGCGCGGAGAAGAAGGCCGCCATGCCGGTCATGGTGGCGGTGCGCATGTCCCGGTCATCCAGGCCGAAGAGATGGCCGGTGTGATAGCCGATGGTGCCGCCCATCTGGAGGGCAGCACCCTCCCGTCCGGCGGAGCCGCCGCCAAGGTGGGTCAGCACCGTGCTGAAAAAGATGGCCGGCAGCAGCCAGATTTGCAGCTCCTTGCCCAGGTGGACAGCATCAATGATGTCGTTGGTGCCCTGTCCTTCGATTTCCAGCAGTTTGTAGCAGCCCACGATGGCAAGCCCTGCCAGGGGCAGACACCACAGCAGCCAGGGATAGGTCTCGCGCAGCAGCGTGGCCTCATGAACGCCGAGATGAAACAGCGTTCCCACCACACCGCAGCAGCAGCCGGTGACCGCCGCCAGCAGCAGCCACTTCACCAGGGCCCGCACATACAGTCCGATGTGCTCCAACCACTGCATCAGTCGCTTTGCGTATTCTCTCAACATACGTTCCTCCGCCTCAGGCCTGGGCTGCCGCCAGGGGTTCCTGAGCCCTGCCGTCCAGCCGTGTCTCCAGGCACTCCGGGTCCTTGAGATAGCGGCTGAAAGCCGCGAAAAATCGGGAGTACTCAATGCCGGTGGCGATTCGCTCGTCCATAACCACGCCCAGAGGCATCAGCTTTTTCCGGCTGCCGGGGGGCGCCATGGGGTCCGGCACCGGCTTGCCCATGCACACAAAGACGCTGGTGGTGCCGAACTCGTAACAGTGGTGGAAGATGTAGCTGGTGTTGATGGAGGCCAGGTTGGTAATGAACAAGCTGGTGTGGAAGGGGCTGAGATCGATGATCTTCCGGGGCAGCAACCCGTGGAGATCCAGGTGATAGGCCAGTCCAAACACAAACCGGGCCAGTCCCGGCACGGAAAAGGCAAAATTGGCAAACTTATCGGTATTGTTATTGTGGACCGCCACGCTGTTGCGGTCGATGTGCTCCTTGATCTTGCTGCTGATGGAGAACACCGTGTCCTCTGGCTCCAGGAAGATCTTCAGCGTGGTCTCGTCCGGCGTACCGTCGGCCCGGGTCTTTAAAATCACGAAGCTGAAGCAGAAGTGATTGCGCTTATAGATCTTTCGGTTCATGACAAAGCAGTTGACCTTGGGGTTTTCCAGGGCAGCCTTGTAGTAGGCTGCCACCAGCACGCTCATATGGGTCACCAGCCGACCCTCCCGCCGCTTGCTGCGGATATAGGCCTTGATCAAATTCTCGTCCACTGAGTCGCTGGCCCAATTCTGGGCGTCAAAGCGCCGGGGCATGATGTAGGGCAGCGCCTGTACAATGGGCGACAGACCCTTCATCCGGGTTCCATCCGGTCTCATAACGTCTCCCTCGTTCTTTCCTAATCTGCGGGCTCTGGGGCCCGTACACATACACGGAGTAATTATACTCCAAATGGCATGTGTTTGCAACGGCATCCGGTCAATGTCCCTGTTCAAGCTAAGTGTTGATGGAAAAAAGTCCGTCGGTTTCACGAAATAGCAGTCCCTAACTATAAAGCAGTCATGAGCAGCAGGTATTTTCCTAATGCTCATGGCTGCTTCTCTTTCTTGTAATGTTTGCACACATTTAACGAGGCATTTTTGTGATTTGAACCAAAGTTTTTGTCTTGAAGAAAAGCAGAAGAAAAACACTCTCTATACAGTACCAACTGCATTAGATCATTAACCTTTTTCTAAGGACAGTGCCTTAAATTGACCTACATCCTGCCTGTATTAGGAGGTACAACTTCGGCAATCCGAGGTGAGTACATTCCTTTGGAGGACATACACATGTTGAACTGCAAGACAGGTGAGGACTTTGAAAGACTCGTTCTGGACACATTGCAAACACTTAATTTTGAGGCATATCAGACTGGCCGAGAAGATCGTGGCGTTGACATTATCGCATTCAAGACAGTAGATGGACATCGTTACAGGTTCGATATTCAGTGCAAGTTCTGGAACACTACCGTTGGAATGAAGCCGATTCAAGAGGTTTACGCTGGTTCCCATTATTTTAACCAAGGAGGAACCCCAGTTGTATTTACAAACAACCGTGTCACATTAGAGGCACGACAGTATGCACGCAGATTAGGAGTGGAGGTGATTGGTGATGCAGAGGCAGAAGAGATAGCAAGAAGTTTAAAGAATAGGAAAGTATCAAACCCAAATAGCAGTGGACTGCTGGGCCTGATATTGGGAGAACTCGCCAGCAACATTGAACACATTAGGGCAAGTGTCAAAAACAGCACCGAGGAGTTAGAACTTGATGCACATGAGGAATTCAGAAATACAATCATAAATGACTTGGATCAAGTAGATGAGCTCCAGCAAGAGGCTGCCAGATTGCAG
>CATZYY010000025.1 GCA_958426425.1 uncultured Oscillospiraceae bacterium | reverse complement strand
AAAAGGTAAATCTTACGGCTTAGGTACGGGTTGGATTTCCCCGCGGCGCACCTCCCGTTGCCGTTGGAGGCGGTTCCCCCTTTGGCGCCGCGGCGCGGTGTCGCCGCTCCGCGCGACCCGACTGCCACTTAGTCCGCACTGCAATCCCTTTTTTGCCCCGGAATGGACAGCCTAGGTGATTTCCACCCCAGTCCATCCGTCTCTTTAGCCTCTTTTGCAGGACGGGTTTCAAGGAGCGATCGGGGTGTCCGCTCCGGCCGGAACGGCAGCCCCCGTTGATCCCCTATCCACCCGGCCCACGCAAGGCAGGCTACGTCTGCACACAGCATTACGGCCCCGCAGGGGGCCGATGCACCGCATTGCAGGTTCCCAATCTGCCTCGTACACAGGCCGAAAATACCGCGATGGGAGTACGTCTGTGCACAACAGCAGGTCTCCACGAAAACAGGGTCGGGATAACCATGCCATTGGAAAGCGCCCTGGATTCGCAAGCGCGGGGATTCCCGCGCTTCCCCCCAGCACCCACCCGAAACTGGGCGTAACAAGCAGGCACCAGAGGTTTCATCGATGTGCCCTTTGAAGGATTTTTAGGCCCTTCCTGGGAGACGGCGGATCCGACTAGGATACTGCGCCGCCGCTTAGCGAGACTTAGTATAGCACGGTTTCAATAAATATACAATATATACAGTATATACAAACTATGAATTTTTCATGACGGCCCAGCGGGCCTTTGTGCAAAAAGCAACAGGGACCGGCTCAACGCCGGTCACCGCAGCGTGACGAAAAATTCTTTTCGACACGCTGCGCAAGTTTTTTGAACCTTTAAAAAGTTCAAAAAACTTATGATTGAAAACGAGAGGAACCCAGAAGGGGTTCCTCTCGTAACGCTCTTCCTTTCCGTCGCGCAAGTTGTCCCTCTTTTTCGACAGATTCGGAGGACCGGCTCAGCGCCGGTCACCGCATCCGGTCTGCCAAGGCCTCCGCCAAGGCGGTGAGGAAGCCGTCGCCGTCCCAGGGGGCCACGGCGGCCACCGCCCGCTCCGTGCAGGCGGCCACCTCCTTCTGACAGCCCCTGGGGGTCAGCAGGTTGGCGAAGGTGACCTTCCCCTCCTCGGCGTCGGAGCCGATGGGCTTGCCGAAGTCCATCTCGTCGCCAACCACGTCCAGCAGGTCGTCCCGGATCTGGAAGGCAAGGCCCAGCTCCTTTCCGTAGACCTCCGCCGCCTTCAGCAGCTCCGGGCTGCCGCCGGCGGCCTGGACGCCGATTTTGCAGGCCCCGGCGATCATGGCGCCGGTCTTCAGGTCGTGGACCTGGGTGATCTCCTGCCGGGTCCGGGGGGCGTGGAGGGTATCCAGCACCTGCCCGGCCACCATGCCGTCCGGCCCGGCCGCCTGGGCAAGGGTCAGGGCACAGGCGCAGCGGCGGTCGCCGGTCAGGGCCGGAGCCGTCAGCAGCAGGCGGAAAGCCTCCGGCTGCAGGGCGTCTCCCGCCAGAACCGCCAATGTCTCGCCGTAGACCCGGTGGTTGGTGGGCTTGCCCCGGCGCAGGTCGTCGTCGTCCATGCAGGGCAGGTCGTCGTGAATCAGGGAGTAGGTGTGGACCAGCTCCACGGCGCAGGCGGCGGGCAGGGCGTCTTTCCAGTTCTCCATCCCCGCCGCGCGGGCAAAGGCAAGGACCATCACCGGCCGAATCCGCTTGCCTCCGGCAAGAAGGCTGTACCGCATGGACTCGTACAAATCCCCCCAGGGGACCTGGTCCGTAAACAGGGTCTTGAGCTGGGATTCGATCTCCCGGCGGTATTCGTCAAACTGCGCCTGATAGGTCTGCTTGTCCATTGTCACGCCTCCTCTTCAAAGGGCTGCTCCACCGGGGCGCCGTCGGCGCCCTTCATGAGCTTGACCACCTGCTGCTCCGCCTGGTCCAGCTGCTTGGTACAGGCGGCGATGAGTTTGGTGCCCTCGGCAAACAGGGCCAGGGAGTCCGCCAGCTGGGCGTCTCCCTTCTCCAGGGCCGCCACGATCTCCTCCAGCCGGGCGATCTGCTGTTCAAAGGTCTGCTTGGTGCTCATGGCCGTTCCTCCTTTTTCCGGGGCATCTCTTTCGTATAGGGCTCGTCCACCACGGCGGTGAAGCCGCCCTCTCCCAATGTCACGTTCACCCGGTCCCCAGGACTCACGTCCCGGCAGGACCGCAGAATGGTTCCGTCCTCGCCCTGGACCATGGCATAGCCCCGGCCCAGGACCTTCAGGGGGCTCATGGCGTCCAGGGACGCCGCCAAAGCGCCGAAGCGCTGCCGCTTCCGGGCGATCAGCGCCGCCGACAGGTCCCCCAGCCGCTGCTGGAGGTGCACCAGCTCCATGCGCTTATCCTGGACGTAGGCGGTCTGGTCCCGCAGGACCCGCTTGGCGGCCAGATCCTCCAGCTTCCGCCGCTCCGCCGCCAGCCGTCCGCTCTCGGCCTGGGCCATCCGCTCACCGGCCCCCCGGAGCCACCGCAGCAGCTCCCCCTGGTCCGGCACCACCAGCTCCGCCGCGTTGGAGGGGGTGGAGGCCCGGACGTCGGCCACGAAGTCGGCGATGGTCACGTCCGGCTCATGTCCCACGGCGGAGATCACCGGGGTCTCGCAGGCGTAGATGGCACGGGCCACCCGCTCGTCGTTGAAGGCCCACAGGTCCTCCATGGACCCGCCGCCCCGGCCGGTGATGATCACGTCGCCGATCTTCCACTTGTCGGCGTACCGGATGGCCCCGGCGATCTCCGGCGGGGCCTCGGGGCCCTGGACCCGGACCGGCAGCAAAATCACCTTGGCGATGGGGTATCGCCGCCGCAGGATGCGGATCATGTCGTGGACCGCCGCCCCGGCGGAGGAGGTGACGATGGCGATGGTCTTGGGATAGGGCGGCAGGGGCTTTTTGCGGGCGGGGTCAAAGAGCCCCTCGGCGTAGAGCCGGGCCTTGAGCTGCTCGAAGGCCACCGCCAGGTCCCCGGCCCCCTCGGGGGTCAATGCGTCGCAGTAGAGCTGATAGGCCCCGTCCCGGGGGAACACGCTGACCCGGCCCCGGGCGATGACCTGCATGCCGTTTTCCGGCCGGAACCGCAGCCGGGAGGCCTGCCCCTTGAACATGACGCACCGCAGAGCCCCCTCCGGATCCTTCAGGGTGAAGTAGTGGTGGCCGGAGGGATAGATCTTGTAATTGGACAGCTCGCCCCGGATATACACGTTCCGCAGAGGCGGCACCTGGTCCAGCAGGTCCTTAATCATCTGGTTGATCTCTGTGACGGAAAATACATGCTGTTCCACGGCAGGTCCCCCTCCCTTCTCTGGTGTGCAAAATACGCCCCTGTCGGCGGAAAGCCCTCTCCGGGGTCCGCCCAGGGAGCGGTAAAAAAGCCGAGATTTAAAACGAAAGGAACCCCCTTCGGGTTCCTCTCGTCGTCGGCTGTTTCGTGCCGCCGCGCAGCCTGCCCCTTTGGCAGGGCGCGGGGCTGTTATTCCGTGATCTCCTGCCGCACGAAGGTGCCCAGGATGCCGTTGATGAACTTCACCGTCTCCGGCGTCTCGTACTTCTTGGCGATCTCCACGGCCTCGTTGATGGCGGCGCCGTTGGGGATGTCCGGCATGTAGAGAATCTCGTACATGGCCACCCGCATGATGGCGGAGGCCACCAGGGGGATCCGGGCAAAGTTCCAGCCCTTGGCGTACTTGGCGATGTAGCCGTCCAGCTCCGGCGCATGCTCCGCCACGCCCCGGACCAAACGGCGGATATATTCCGCCTGCTTGGGCCCCGGCGCCTCCTGATAGAGGGCGTCCTCGCCGGAGAGGGTCTCAAAGCTCTCCGCCGTCAGACGCTGGTCCAGCAGCTCCTCCACCGGTTTTTCGGTGAAGCTCAGCTCATAGGAAAGATGCACGGCGATCTCCCGCGCGGTGTTGCGTACCATACGTTCTTACTCTCGTTTCTCTTTATCTTCTGTGGAGTGTTCCCTCAGGCCAAGGTCACGCCGCCCACATGGACGTTGACCGCGCCCACGGAGCAGCCGGTCATGGCCTCCACGGCGCTGATGACGGCCTTCTGGGCATTCTCCGCCACCTCGGGAATGGGGTGGCCGTACTGGACGGTGAGATACACGTCCAGGGTCAAAGCCGTGCCGGTCATGTCGATCTTCACGCCCTTGGCGCCCTTCTGGGCGTTGCGCTTGTTGTTCACCAGGTCGGTGACGCTGCCGCCCAGATTGGTCATCATGCCGGACACGCCCTCCACATCCCGGACGGCGCCCACGGCGATGGCGGCAATGACCTCCTCGGAAATGTTGATGCTCCCGTTCTCCTCCGGCAGCGTCATATACTCTCTGCTCTCGCCCATCGTATGATTCTCCTTACCCTTTGGTGTCCTTGGTAAAATGGTTGGTTTCCGAATCAATATTCTACCATGCCTCCGCCGAAAATACAACTGCTAATTTGCGGCCATGACTTTGATGGCGCTTGCGGGGTAGCCGCTCTCCGTGGCGGCGATGTCCACCACCTTGGCAACGTCCGTGTCGGTCAGCTCCCCGGTGTCGGTGGACACCACGATGCTGATGCTGTCCTCCCCCATGAAGGCCACACAGTCGGCGTAGCCCTTGGCGGTGACCAGGTTTTCAATCTGGGCCTCGGTCAGGGTGTAGGAGGCAAGAACCTGGATGCCCTCCGACGCCTCGGTGGCCGCGGTCTCCCCGGCCCCCTCCTGCTGCGCCGCCTCCTGTAAAAGGGAGATGGCGTTGTCCCGAGCCTGCTGCCGGGTCAATCGGGCGGAGGCGAAGTAGTCGCCGCCGGTGTAGACCGCCGTCTCGTCCATGGCGCCCTCGGCCCCCTCGCCGCCGGAGACCAGAGCCGCCTCCCCCAGGATCTTGGTGCCGGCTTCCTCCGCGGCGTCCACGCCCTCCTGGGCGGAGTATTTCCAGTTCAGGGCCGCCGCCGCACACACCAGCACCGCCATGGTCAGCAAGACCGCGTTTCGTTTCCAGTTTCCTCTCATAGGTCCTTTCCTCCTCCAAATAATCACTGCCATTTTGCCACGGTGACGCGGTCCGCGGAGAGGCCCGTTAGGGCCATGACCGCCTCCGTCACCGCCAGGCGCACCGCCGCCTGATCCCCGCCCTGACACACCACCAGGGCTCCCCGGTAGGTGGGATACCAGGTCCGCTTCACCACCGGCGTCTCGCCCTGCGCCCCGTCCACCACCACCGTCTCGGTGGAGCGGGATGAGGCGCCGGAGTCCTGCCGGGATTCCTCCACGTCCTCCGCCAGAAGCCGCCCGCCGTCGCTGTCCGACGTCAGCATCACCTGTACCCGGCCCACGCCGCTGATCTTGGAGAGGATGTCCTCCATCTCCTCCGCCACCTGCCGCGCATCCGGGCTCTGCTCCCCGGAGCCGCTTGCCGCCGCCTGACCGGAGGAGCCGCCGCCCTCCGGCCACAGCAGCAGCACCGCCCCCACCAGAGCCACCAGCGCCACGTATTTGTACTTGTCCCATGCCTTCTTCGCTCCTTCAAGTTTCATTGTCCTGTTCCTTCCATGTCTGCCGCTCCGCCGGGATGCCCAGGTCCGCCGCGATGGACGCCGAGAGGGCCTCCGACCAGGGACCTTCGATAACGGCGGAATATGGAACGGGGATGCCGTCGTCTCCCGCCCTTGTCTCCACCGCTGCCGTCACCGTCAGGCCCAGGGCGGCCCCTTTGTCCGATATATATGTGGCGGCCCGCTCCGCTATGCCCGCCGCCAGGGCGTCGGTCTGGGCGGATTCCAGCTCCCACTGCCGCTGCTCCACCTGCTCCGTCCAGCGGTCCAGTCCGGTGGAGAGGCCGGAGAAGTCCGCCCCCAGCACCGGCCGCAGCAGCACCGCCAGCAGCAGCAGTCCCCCGGTGAAGGAGGCCACCCGCCGCATGCCGCCCTCCGGGATCAGGGTCTGGACCACCGACACCAGCAGGGCCGCCGCTGACACCGACAGCAGCCACTTCCCCAGCGCCTCCATCATGGCGTCACCGCCCCCACGGAGGAGAGCACCGACACCAGCAGCAGAAGAGCGCAGCTGCCGGTCATGGCCAAGATCAGTCCGAAGGCGCCGCCCAGGCCGTCAATGAGCTTGCACAGGCCCACGGCCCCGGCCAAAAAGGCCGTGAGCTTGTATAAGAGGTACTGGACCCCCAGCTGCAAAAAGGGGTAGGCGCAGGCGGCCAGAATGGCCAGAGTGCCGAAGATGCCGATGGTGTTTTTCAGCATCCCGGCCCCGGCCAGCACCGTCTCCGAGGCGTCGGAGATGATCTTCCCCACCACCGGCACCACGCCGGAGATGGCGGCCTTGGCCACCTTCACCGTCACCGCGTCGGCGGAGCCGGTGATGACCCGAACCACGGAGAGATATAAAGTAAAGGCCAATACCGCCCCGGTCAAAACCCACGTCACCACCTTTTTGACCCCGTCGGCCAAGGCCCCCAGCCGGTTTTCCGGCAGGCAGGCCGCCGCCGTCACCACCCCGATGTAGAGGTACACCATGGGCAGGCACACCCGGTCGATCAGCCGGATCAGCAGATCCACGAAGAACACCGTGGCCACCTGCTGGACCGTGGCGGTGGTGACGGCCCCGGCCGCTGCGGTGGCCGCCGCCAGAGTGGGCAGCAGGGTCTGGGAGAAGGCGGAGAGCTCGTCAATGGTGGACGCCCCCAGGCCCAGGAGGCTATCCAGGCTCCCCGCCGCCGCCATGGTCACCGACAGAGCTCCCGCCATGGGCAGGAAGGGCGGCGATTTCATGCCGCTGCCCTGGAAGAACCCCTCCGCCGCGCCGCACAGCACCGCCACCAGCAAAATGGCCGCGGCGCCCCGGAGCCGCTGCCGCACCACCTCCCCGGCCCGGTCCCCCAGGCTTTGGAGCAGCTGCGCCAGGGCGGCGGTGAGGCCCCCGGCGGTGAGGTCCGCCCCCTCCAGCAGCTCCTCCGCCGCCTCCGGGGCGGAGCGGACCAGGTCCTCCGGCACCTCCGCCGCCCGGACGGTCACCGTCAACGCCAGCAGGGCCGCCGCCGTCCAGATCAGAAATTTTTTTCCCTGTGAAAGTAGCAGCCCCAGCGGTGCCGCCCGTTCCCCGGGGGCGGCCGAAGCGCCCCCGCCGGGGGCCCCGCGCCTGTTTTTTCGGTATGCCCTCATCCCATCAGCTCCACCAACAATTCCAGCACCGCTTTCATCAGCGGCAGCGCCGCCAGCAGGGCGCACACGGTGCCCGCCGTCTCCAGCACCGCCGCCAGGGCCGACTCCCCGGCGTCCCGGCACAGGCCCCCGCCCGCCCGGACCACCAGGGCGATGGCCGCGGTTTTGTACAGGGGGGCGAACAGCTCCGTGGGCACCCCGGCGTAAGTCTCCAGCCGCCGCAGAAAGTCCCACATCTCCCCCACCGCCGGCACCACCAGGGCAATCACCGCCGCTGCGGCCGCCAGTGCCAGAAGCAGCGCCGTCTCCGGGCTGCCCCGGCGGACAAGGAGGGCCAGCACCGCCCCGATCACACACACGCCCGCCGCCTGGATAGCCGTCTCCATGGCTAAAAGTCAAACAGGGCCTTGATGAGGTCGAACAGGTCGCTGATCTCCCGGACCATCATCATCAGCACCACCACCAGTCCCGCCAGCACCACCATCAGCCCCTGCTCCTCCCGTCCGGAGCGGATCAGCAGCTGATTCAGCACCGCCACCAGAATGCCGATGGCGGCGATTTTGAAAATCAAATCCACATCCATTTCGTCTTTCGCCCTCACATCAGTAAAATCACCAGCAGCGCCCCGCCGGAAAGCCACAGCGCCGCCGTCCGCTTCTCCCGCTCGGGAGAGGCGGCCCGCTCCACCTCCAGGCTCCACCGCAGCCGCTGCGCCGCCGCACCCAGGGCCCGGCAGATCTGCTCCTCGTCTCCCGAAAGGCCCCCGGCGGCCTCCGCCAGGGCCGCCCGGTCCGCCGGGGACAGCGGCACCCTGTCCGCCGCCCGCCGCCAGGCGGTCTCCGCCGTCTCCCCTGCCCCCAGGGCCTCCCCCAGCAGGCGGAAAAAGTCCCCCTCCAGCCGCTTCAGCAGCCGGGGCATGGGGGTCCGCTCCAGGCGGATGGCCTCCGCCATGCGGGATAGGCCCGTGGAGATGGCCCACAGCGTGTCCATCCGGCGGCGGCGCTCCGCCCGCTGCCGCTGCCAGCCCCACAGGGCCGCCCCGGCCACCAGAACGCTCCCAAGCAGCCGGGTCATGGCAGCGCCTCCACCTGATAGCGCCGCTGCGGTCCCTCCCGGCGGATCCACACCGCGAGACGGAACACCCGCCCCTCCAGCAGCCGGGCGTACAGGGGCTTTTCCTCCAGCTCCTGAAGGCTCCCGGCGTGGATGGTGGCCAGCAGCCCCACGCCGCACCCGGCGGCCATGGCGGCGGCCTCCAGGTCGGCGGCCACGGTGATCTCGTCCAGGGCGATGACCTGGGGATTCATGGCCCGCAGTACCATGGGAATGCCCGCCGCCTTGGGACAGGCGTCCAGCACGTCGGTCCGGGGGCCCAGGTCCATCTGGGGTTTCCCCCTCCAGCACACGGCCACCTCCCCCCGCTCGTCGATGAGGGACACCCGCTGAGGCGGCACGCCGGCCGCCCCGGCGGAAAGGCACCGCACCAGGTCCCGCAGCAGCGTGGTCTTGCCGCCGCCGGGGGGCGAGAGCAGCAGGGTGCTCTGGAATATTCCGTCCCGGAACAGCTGCGGGGCCACGCCCTCGGCCACGCCCTTTTTCTCCCTTGCGATGCGGATGACCGCCGAGGACAGCTCCCGCAGGTTGGTGTTGACGCCGCCCTTCATCACCGCCGTGCCGCACAGGCCCACCCGGAACCCGCCCCGCACCGGCAGGTATCCCTCCCGGATGGTCTCCGCCGCCGCGTAGCGGGAGAACTCCGTTGCAAGGTCGCACAGGGTCTCCAGGTCCTCCGGTTCCACCACCGGCTCCAGCGGCAGCTCTCCCGCCGGCAGCAGCACCGACAGCGGCCGCCCCGCCCGGAGCCGGAACTCCTCCGCCTCCGCCTGCTGCCGCTGGGGCAGTGCCATGGCCGCCTGCCGCAGCCGGGAGGGCAGGAACTGCGCCGCCTCGCCGTAGCGCAGGATGCTCTTGTCCTTTTCCAAGGGTGACCCCCCTTTCCTAGTCCACTGTATGAGAGGTTGTCCCCGCTTATGCCTGGGAATTTTGGCCGTTGTAATTTCCCCGCCGCTGTGCTACGCTGGGAAAAACGAGGGGAGGCAGCGCTTATGTATGAACTGATCCAGGCGGCGGAGCACACCTATTACATCCAATGCCCCGCCAAGATGGGCCTTTGGGTGCCGGACGGAAGGGCGGCGGTGCTGATCGACAGCGGCGGCGACAAGGACGCGGGGCGGAAGGTGCAAAAGACCCTGGAAGCCCAGGGCTGGACCCTCTCCTGTATCCTCAACACCCACGCCAACGCCGACCACAACGGTGGCAACGCCCTGCTGCAGCAGCGGCTGGGCGCCCCGGCCTTCGCCCCCGGCATCGACGCCGCCATCACGTCCCACCCCATTCTGGAGCCCGCCTTCCTCTACGGCGGATATCCCCCCAAGCCCCTGCGCAATAAATTTCTTCTCGCCCAGCCCAGCCGGTGCGGGGAATTGACGGAGGACAACCTGCCGGATGGCCTGACCCTGCTGCCCCTGCCGGGCCACTTCTTCGACATGTGCGGCTTCGGCACGGCGGACGGCGTGTGGTTTCTGGCGGACTGCCTAACCAGCGAGACGGTGATCGAGAAGTACCACGTCCAGTTCCTCTACGACGTGGCCGGGTACCTCACCACCCTGGACAAGGTGTGCGCTCTGGAGGGCCGGCTGTTCATCCCCGCCCACGCCGAGCCGACGGAGGACATCCGCCCCCTGGCGGAGAAGAACCGGGCCAAGGTGCTGGAGATTTTGGAGGTGGTCCGGGAACTGTGCCGGGAGCCGAAGATGTTCGAGGAGATTTTGCATGGCCTCTTTGCCCACTACCAGCTGACCATGGACTTTGGTCAGTACGTGCTGGTGGGCAGCACCCTGCGCTCCTACCTTGCGTATCTGCTGGACAACGGCGGCGCGGCGGTGGTGTTTGATGACAACCGGCTGCTGTGGCAAGCGATGTAAAGTATAAATACTTGTATGACTTTCCGGCGGCGGGTCCCCTTTTTGAGGACCCGCCGCCGGATTTTTTGCCTGCGGGTACCGGCCGCACCCCTGTTCTCCGGCGGCTTTCCCAGGAAAACGCCCGGTCACTGCTGCGTCTTTGTGAAACGGGAGAACTCCCCCCGTTTCGTCTCCGGTTTGTAACCATTTTGAGGTTGACAAATGTCTACCTCTCTGGTACGGTGAAACCAGAAGGTAGACATCTGTATACCAAGCAGGAGGTGAGCCCATGCGTGTAAACCTGTCCGACAGCGAGTGGAAGCTGATGAACCATCTGTGGGCCGCCGCGCCCCGGACCATTGCGGAGCTGACGGCGGCGGTAAAGGCGGAGACCGGCTGGAGCAAGAACACCGTCATCACCATGCTGGACCGGCTGGAGGCCAAGGGGGCCGTCCGGTACGAAGCGGGCCGGGCCCGGCGGTACTTCCCCGCCGTGGAACGCTCCGAGGCCGCCCGGGCGGAGACGGAGAGTTTTCTCTCCCGGGTCTACGGCGGCTCTCTGGGGCTGATGGTGTCCAATCTGGTGGAATCCAAGGCTCTGACGGCGGCGGACATCGCAGAGCTCGCCGCCATTTTGGAGCAGGCGGGAGGTGACGGCACATGAAGGAGATCCTTCTGACCTCCTCAGCGCTGATTTTGGCGCTGCTGATTTTGCGGCAGGTGTTCCGGAACCGGATCTCCCGCCGGGCCCAGTACGCGCTGTGGCTGCTGGTGCTGGTGCGGCTGCTGGTGCCGGTCAATTTGCCGGCGGCGGACTTCTCCCTGCTGACAGCGGCGGAGCCGGTGGTGCGGCAGATGGAAACTGACCGCTCCCTCTACCTCTCCCCGGTTCAGGAGACCGTGACCGGACCAGAGGGCGGGGACCCTCTGGACAACGTTCCGGCGCCCCACCTTCCGGCGGCGGTGGGGCAGTCCTCCCCGGACAACACCCATACCTTCACCGATGAAAACCAGGTGGTACACCAGGTGGAATACCGGCAGCAGGTGGACCTGACCGCTCTGCTGACCGCCCTGTGGTACACCGGCATGGTCCTCATGGGGCTGTGGCTGCTGGTGAGCAACCTGCGCTTTTGGCACAAGCTCCGTAAAGTGAGAAAACCTTACAGCTTGGAAGGCTGCAAGTATCCGGTCTATCTGGTGGAGTCCGGTCTGCCCTCCCCCTGCCTGTTCGGCCTGTTCCGGCCCGCCATCTACCTGACCCCCGCCGCGGCGGCCACGCCGGAGCGGCTGCGTCATGTGATCGCCCACGAGAGCGCCCACGCCCGGCACCTGGACCACCTGTGGGCACTGCTGCGGGGCGTGTGCCTTGCGGTGTGGTGGTTCAACCCCCTGGTATGGGCGGCAGCCGCCGTGTCCCGCGCTGACGGGGAGCTTGCCTGCGACGAGGCGGCTTTGGCGGCCCTGGGCCCCGGAGAGCGGGTGCCCTATGGCAGAACCCTCTTGGCCCTGATCCCGGTGAGCCGAGGCTCCGGCGACCCCCTGCTCTCCGCCACCACCATGACCGCCGGCAAGCGGCGGCTCAGGGACCGGATTACCCGCATTGCCGAGAATCGGCGGACCCGGGCGGCAGCCCTGCTGGCAGTGATTGCCTTGGCGGCGGCGGTCTGCGCCGTCACCTTCACCGGCGGCAAGGGCGGCGATACAGCGGCGGACCCCGGGACCCCGGAGCCCCTGGAGGACGCCGTGCCCCTAACCGGAGACGAGCTGGCGTATTTTAATGAGGTGTTCTTCAACAGCGGCACCGTCAACTATGTGGTCGGCGTCAACCTCCACAACCAGTTCCTGACCAGCAACTATGTCCGGCCGAAGGACATCGACCTCTACGCCCTGTTCTACTGCGGCACCGGCCTGCCCGGCAGCATCAGCGAGGAAGAGCTGCGGCAGGTGGGCTCCTTCGACGAGAACGGCGCCCAGATCTGCCCCACCGACAAGCTGCCGGCAGCGGATCTGGATCAGATCTTGCTGGAAAACACCGGACTGACCCTGGACGAGACGGAAAAAATCGGCCTGGAGCAGTTCCAGTATCTGCCGGAGTATGACGCCTACTACCATACCCACGGGGATACCAACTACCTGCACAACATCTATGTGGCAGCCGGAGAACGGGCCGGCAATACTTTCCGCCTTTATTACACCCAGACCGGCGCCTGGAGCTGCGTGACCCTGGAGCGGCAGAGCGACGGGAGCTACTGGTTCGTGTCCAACCAGCCCGCGGAAAAGCCCGCCATTGCCACGGTGTACCCGGCGGGGGACCCGGCCCTGACCATCTCCCTGACGGATCTGGCGTCCTATGCCCCCGCCCCCGCCCAGGTGACCCGCCGCGCTGACGACTGCGCGGAGCGGGGCGGCGGCATGGTGTTTGACGCCGAGGACGGCGAGCAGGTCCACGTCTGTCCCTACCGCTCCACGGACGGCAATATGTATCTGGCTCTGGTCTATGACTCGGCCGTTGGGAATGGACAGATGATCACCTGGGACGTGGGGAACTTCTTCACCTTCCCGGAGGATGGCCGCTTCCCCAACGGCGTGGACAGCGTCACCCTGGGCTTTTTCTCCGACCTGTTCGGCCATGACGGCCTGGTGGTCTCCTACTCCGCCCCGGACACGGTCTATCAGCGCTCCACCGTCCACGACTATTACTACTTCGAAGACGCGGACACCCCCGTTCTCCTGGCCCGGGCTGCCGGCACGGAGGCGGCGGTGGTGGATCTGAACGGCGACGGGGAAAACGAACTGCTGACCGACGGCAACCTGCTGTTCTTCCGGCGGGAGGGTCAGCTCTATGAGGCGGACATCACGGCGCTTCTGGAGGACAACTGGCCCCAGCTCATCTGGTGGGATTACAGCCTGATGGACACCAGCCGCCGCTGCCTCACCGTCCGGGGCTTCATGTCCATGCCCGCCTGGGGCGAGGGCGCCCAGTGCGACTTTGTCCGCGGCATCTACTTTGACGGCGGGAGCCTGCTGGTCTACGATCAGCTGGAGGACACGGTGGACCACGCGGCGGAGAGCGTTCTCAGCGCTGACGTGCCGGAGCAGGTGCTCTCCGACGCCAAGGCCCAGGTTCAATCAGACTATGCGGCAGCCACCTCCGGTGCGCTGGAGGGCAGCGTCTACGCCCAGCCCTATGACGACTGGCGCCTAAGCTACCTGCGCCTGACGGGCACCTATACGGACTTCCCCACCGGCCACATCGAGGTCTACAGCGTGGGCTGTAACTTCCACGCCGCAGACCCCATGAATGTAGTTCTGGCCGGCGGCATGTACATCCAGGAGGACGGCTGGGTGGGCGGTTTCAACACAGGGTCCAGCCCCTATCTGGTCTATGAGGTCCAAGAGGACGGCAGCCGGGTGCGGCTGGAGAGCCGTTTGGCCGGAGATTACAGCGAGGACAGCCCGATGTACCGGGCGGACCTGTGCTCCACGCTGATGGCGAGCGGCCTTCTGACCTGGGAGACCATGCCCGGCAAGGACCTGCTCAACATGTTCCAGATCAACGAGAGCGCCTTCCTCAACAACCTCTCCGCCGGCGCCGACGAGGCGGCCCATGAGACGGCCCTTGCAGCCATGGTGGCCTACGCCTCAACCTCGTCGGACGCGTCGGAGCGGGACCTGCTGGAGACGGGGCTCAAAAATCTGGAGCAGAGCTCCAGTGCCCTGACGGAGGCGGGCCGGGCGGCCTATGAACGGCTGCTGTCGCTGGTGAACGGCGAGCCCACGGAGGCGGACATCCACGCCGCCATCCTGGACCACCGGGCCAACGCCACCGACCACGTATTTGAATTGGCCGCGGAGGCCCACGAGGTGCTGGACCGGACCTGGGAGGACGGCGCGTGCACCGTGTACCTGGAGATCTATTTCAGCGCCTATGACCGCACCGATGAGGGCTGGAAGCTGGGAACCGACGGGCAGTTCCCCGCCGCCATCACCTTCGTCCCCTCCGATGGCGGCTGGGCGGTGCAGGAGTACTGGGAGCCCCTGGGCGGCGCCCACTACGCCCCGGATCTGCAGGCCAAGTTCCCTCCCGACGCCTATGACGCGGTGTTCAGCGACGACGATCTGGACGCCCGGCTTCAGGCTCAGTGTCGGGCGGCGGCGGAGCAGGCCATGGTCTGACCTCTCCGCAGGCAGCCCTCCGGAAGGGCCCCCCTCCAGGGAGACTGACCGTTCCCCGCTTTTTGGAAAAATTTCTTTTCTTTTCCTCCTGTTTCGGGTATACTGTCCCATATACCCGAAACAGGAGGTCTTTTCATGGAACAACTGCTGCTGTTGGCCGCCGTGATCTGCTTCGGCGTGGCCGTTTTGAAATTTGCCGGGAGCCGGACCCGCTCCGCCGAAAGCAAAAGCGCCGCCCCGGTCAAACACCGGGAGCCCTGGAACACCGTCCCGGCCCAGGAGGCGGAGGCTCTGGTGGCGGCGGAGGAAACCGTGCTGCTGGACGTGCGGACCCAGGAGGAATTTGACCAGGGCCATCTGTACGGGGCTGTGTGCCTGCCGGTGGATACCCTGCTGGATGGGGACCTGTCCGTTCTCCTGCCGGACAAGCAGGCGCCGGTGGTGGTCTACTGCCGCACCGGCAGCCGCAGCGCCCAGGCGGCCCAGGTCCTTTCGGAACTGGGCTACGAAAATGTCACCGATCTTGCCGGCGGCATCCTCGCCTGGAACGGAGCCGTGGTCACCGACTGACTCCGCTCTTTTCAAAGGCGCCTTCTTTCCCTGTCCGGTGAACGTTCCCGCCCAAAGAGGCCCTTCCCCGCCAAGCCGGGAGAGATACTCCGCCCCACAAAGGCCCCCTTCCCCGCCAGGCTAGTGGAATTTTCTGCTTCAAAAGGTCCCCTTCCCGGTCAAAGCCGAGGGAGCTTCCGTACCAAATAGCCTCGATTCTCCAGCCGCCGCCCACAGGGCGGCGGTTTTTTATTGATCGAATTTTTGTTCGATTTTCTCTTGACAGGAACGGTTGTTCGAGTTATACTGATACTCGAACAAGAGTTCTATGAAGGAGGAATTTCCCATGACCGGTTGGACGATGTTTTTCATTCTGGTGGGCGTGGTGTACATGACCGCCCAGCTGTTCCGCGTCATCGACGCCATCGAGCGTCCCGCCCGGCACGCCCATCGCCGGGCCGCCTGCCGGTAACATGGACGTTCTGGACAAGCTGGAGCTCCTGACGGACGCCGCTAAATACGACGCCGCCTGCACCTCCAGCGGCGGGGACCGGGTCTCCCGGAAGGGGTACATCGGCAACACCTCCACCTCCGTGGCCGGCTGCTGCCACTCCTTCTCCGCCGACGGGCGATGCGTGAGCCTTTTAAAGGTCCTGATGACCAACTGCTGCGTGTACGACTGCAAGTACTGCGTCAACCGCCGCAGCAACGACACCCGCCGGGCCGCCTTCACCCCTGAGGAATTAGCGGACCTCACCATCCAGTTCTACCGCCGCAACTACATCGAGGGGCTGTTCCTCTCCTCCGGCGTGCTGCGCAGCCCCGACTACACCACGGAGCTGATGATCCGCTGCCTGCGGCTGCTGCGGGAGACGTACCGCTTCAACGGCTACATCCACGCCAAGGCCATCCCCGGCACGGCGCCGGAGCTGGTGGAACAGCTGGGGTTCCTTGCGGACCGGCTCAGCGTCAACATTGAACTGCCCTCGGAGGCGGGATTGAAGGCCCTTGCCCCGGACAAGACCAAGCAGGCCATTTTGGCTCCCATGGGGCAGATCCGCACCCGGGGCCGGCAGAGCCGGGAGGAGCTGACAAAATATCGCCACGCCCCCCGCTTCGCCCCCGCCGGACAGAGCACCCAGCTGATCGTGGGGGCCACGGCGGACTCCGACCTCCATATCCTGCGGCTGACCCAGGGGCTGTACGACCGATACCAACTCAAACGGGTGTTCTATTCCGCCTACGTGCCGGTGGTGGAGCACACCCTGCTGCCCTCCAGGGACACCAAGCCGCCCCTGCTGCGGGAGCACCGGCTCTATCAGGCCGACTGGCTCCTGCGGTTTTACGGCTTCCGGGCGGAGGAGCTGCTGGACGACGACCACCCGGACTTCAACCCCCTGGTGGACCCCAAGTGCTCCTGGGCCCTGAGCCACCTGGACTTCTTCCCGGTGGAGGTCAACACCGCCGACTACGAGACGCTGCTGCGGATTCCCGGCGTGGGCGTGGTCTCCGCCAAGCGCATCCTCTCCTCCCGCCGGGTCCGGCGGCTGCGGGTGGAGGACTTGAGGCGGCTGGGCGTGGTGATGAAGCGGGCCCAGTATTTTCTCACCGCCTCCGGCAAAATGGCCGAGGGCCTGCACTTCACGCCGGACAGCCTCCTGCGGGGGCTCATCGCCGCGGAGCGGAGCGCTCTGCCCCAGCCGGAGATGGAGCAGCTGTCCCTGTTTGCCTGAGAGGTTTCCCATGACCGAGATGATCTACGAATACGACGGCAGCTTCGAGGGCTTCCTCTGCTGCGTCTTTGAAAGCTACGCGCAAAAAGAGGTCCTCACCGCCATGGTCAGCGGTGAGGACCCTGCTATCACGCTCTTTCCCGTGCGGACCGTGGAGACCGACCCGACCCACGCCGCCCGGGTGCTGCGGAAGGTGGCCAAGTGCTCTCCCGACGCCCTGGACCTGCTGCGCCGGGGCTTTCTCACCTGCCTGCCGGACAAGGAGATGCACCTGTACCGCCTGGTCCGGCGGCTGCTGGAGGAGGGTCCCCGGTTTCTGGGGAACCTCTCCGACCCGGAGGTGCTGCCCCTGCGGCAGGCGGTGCGGCATTTGGCCAGCGAGGCCCACAATCTCAAGGGCTTTGTTCGCTTCTCGGAGTTGGGAGGCGTCCTGGGTGGGGAAATCGCCCCGAAAAATAGGGTGCTGCCCCTGCTGCGCGGCCACTTCTCCGCCCGTTACCGGGAGGAGCGGTTCTTCCTCTACGACCGCACCCACCACGAGGTGCTGCTCTATGCCGGCGGCCGGGCGGAAATCCGGCCCCTGGAGCACTTCCAGATGGCCCCGCCGGAGGAGGCGGAGGCCCGCTACCGCCTGCTGTGGAAGCGGTTTTACGACACCGTGGCCATCCGGGAGCGGTATAACCCCCGCTGCCGCCGGACCCACATGCCCCAGCGGTACTGGGCCACCATGACGGAGTTCCAGGGCCCGGAGCACTTTACGGCCCGAAGCTCTCCCGCAGCCGTTTCAGGCCCCGGCGCTCCAGCCGGGATACCTGCACCTGGGACACGCCCAGAATCCGGGCCGTCTGGTCCTGGGTCAGCCCCTTGAAGTACCGCAGCAATATGGTCATTCGCTCCTTTTCCGGCAGATGGTCAATGGCCTCCCGCAGGGCAATCCGCTCCACCAGGCCCTCCTCCGGAGCCTCCGTGCCCAGGGTGCCCTCCAGGGTCAGACCGTCGGCGGTCTCCCGTTGGAGGGACTCCGGCGTGTCTGTGGCCAGGTCCACCTGGGCGATCTCCTCCGCCGTCCAGCCGGTGGCCTTCGACAGCTCGCTCAGGGCCGGCTCCCGGCCCAGCTGCTGCCGCAGCCGCTGCCGGACGGTGTAAAGCGTTTGAGCTTGCTCCCGTAGACTGCGCCCCACTTTGATGGCGCCGTCATCCCGGAGAAAGCGCCGGATCTCCCCGGCGATCTTGGGCACGGCGTAAGTGGAAAAGCAGGTTCCGTAGGCGAAGTCGAAGCCCTGGATAGCCTTCAAAAATCCCAGGCACCCCAGCTGATACAGGTCCTCCGGGTCCACGCCCCGGCCGTAATACCGGCGCACCACGCTCCAGATCAGGCCGTTGTTCTCGATCACCGCCTGCTCACAGGCCTCCCGATCCCCCTCCTGGGCCGCCCGCAGCAGCTCCAGCTGGGCGCTCATTTTGAAGATTTCATCCGGGGGGCCAGCCGCTTGCGCATGGTCACCGTGGTGCCCCGGCCCGGTGTGGAGCGGACCGTCAGCCGGTCCATGAAACTCTCCATGATGGTGAAGCCCATGCCGCTGCGCTCCTCCCCGCCGGTGGTGAACATGGGCTGCCGGGCCTTTTCCACGTCGGGGATGCCCCGGCCGTGGTCCCGGACGGAGATCTCCAGTACGTTGTCCGGGCAGATCCGCAGCTTCACCTGCACCTGCCCGATGGCCTCCGGGTAGGCGTGGACGATGGCGTTGGTCACCGCCTCGCTGACGGCGGTTTTGATGTCCTCCAGCTCATTGAGAGTGGGGTCCATCTGGGCGGCAAAGCAGGCAGCCGCCGCCCGGGCGAAGCCCTCGTTGGCGCTGCGGCTGGGAAAAAGCAGCGTTACCTCGTTGTTGGCTTTGATTTTCATGGTATGTATCCCTCCTCGTTTATCGTATGGTGACCAGCCGGCCGATGCCGGCTGCGTCCAGGACCCGCCTGGCCTGGGGCGGCACGTTGCACACCAGCACGCTGCCGTCCAGCAGCTGCATCCGCTGCTGGGCCCGCAAAATCAGCGCGATGCCGGAGCTGTCCATAAAGGTGACGCCGGACAGGTCCAGCACCAGCTGACTGGGCAGGGCCGCATCCACCGCCAGCTCCAGCTGACGCAGGGCGTCCCGGGCCCCGTGGTGGTCCACATCTCCGGTCAGTTCCAGCAGGAGCTTCCGGTCCACACTTTTGGCATTGAGTTCCAAACTTCCATCCCCCATTCCGCCGCAGTCCGCGGCAAATACAGAAATTGCCCCGCAGGGCGCGGTTTTCCCCTTCATTATAGGGGCTTGTCCCTTTCTTTTTTGTCGGATTCTTTCCGCTGACCTCCATTTTCTGAAAAAGTTTCCTTGATTTTGTGCCTTCGTGGCGGCTCGTAGCGAAGGGCGGTCTCTGATTTCCCTCGCAAAAACCTCCCAAAGCATTTTGCTGGAGGTCCGCCATTCCATGTAGGGCGGTCTCTGATTTCCCTCACGAAAACCACTCACAGCATTCTGTCGGGAGCCGCTGTTCCATCTTCGGAAGCGGAACGACACGGGATGGGGTAATCCGCAAAAACGCGGCAGACGAACTGCTAAAGTTCGTCTGCCGCGTTTCGTTTCTCGGGGGAAATTTCCCCTCACCTATTCAAAAAACACTGCGCTGCAACTATATGCAAGTGATTTTGCTTTATACAAACGCAGGGGGATTATCCATCCATCCGGGCAAGCATCTCCTCCCTGATGCCGGCAATATACTCGTCGTAGGTGCACATCTTGTCGATGAGTTTGCCGTCCACCAGCTCCATGATGCGGTTGGCCACGGTCTGGACGAACTCGTGGTCGTGGCTTGCAAAGAGGACCACGCCCTTGAAGTCGATGAGGCCATTGTTGACGGCGGTGATGGACTCCAGGTCCAGATGGTTGGTGGGCTGGTCCAGCACCAGCACGTTGGAGCCGAACAACATCATGCGGGAGAGCATGCACCGGACCTTCTCGCCGCCGGAGAGGACCTTGACGGGCTTGAACACATCGTCACCGGAGAACAGCATCCGGCCCAGGAAGGAGCGCTTGAAGGACTCGGTGCTCTCCTCTGCCGTGTCTCCGGTGTACTGGGCAAGCCAATCCAGCAGGTTCAGGTCACAGTCGTTGAAGAAGGCGGAGTTGTCCAGGGGGAAGTAGCTGGTGGTAATGGTGGTGCCCCACTTGAAGGTGCCCTCGTCCGGCTCCAGCTCCTCCATGAGGATCTTGAAGAGGGTGGTCTTGGCAATCTCGTCCTCCCCCACAAAGGCGATCTTGTCCCCACGATTCACCCGGAAGGAGACGTTATCCAGCACCTTCCGACCGTCCACGGTTTTGGAAAGGCCCTCCACCGCCAAAATTTCCTTGCCGGGTTCACGGTCCATTTTAAAGCCCACGAAGGGATAGCGCCGGGAGGAGGCGGGCATCTCCTCCACTGTCAGCTTGTCCAGCAGTTTCCGCCGGGCCGTGGCCTGCTTGGACTTGGATTTGTTGGCGGAGAAGCGGGAGATGAATTCCTGCAGCTCCTTGATCTTCTCCTCCTTCTTCTTGTTCTGGTCCTTGATCATCCGCTGCATCAGCTGACTGGACTGGTACCAGAACTCGTAGTTGCCCACGTACATGCGGATGCCGCCGTAGTCCACGTCCACGATGCTGGTACAGACGGTGTTTAGGAAGTGGCGGTCGTGGCTGACCACGATCACCAGGCTCTCGCACTCCATGAGGAAGTCCTCCAGCCACTCAATGGCCTGGATGTCCAGGTGGTTGGTGGGCTCGTCCAGGAGGATGATGTCGGGCTTGCCGAACAGGGCCTGAGCCAGCAGGACCTTCACCTTCTCCTTGGCGGTGAGGGTGCTCATCTCGCTGTACAGGATATCGTTGGACAATCCCAGTCCCTGGATCAGACGGCTGACATCGCTCTCGGCCTCCCAGCCGTCCATGTCGGCAAATTCCGCCTCCAGCTCGCTTGCCCGAACACCGTCTTCATCGGAGAAGTCCTCCTTCTCATACAGGGCGTCCTTCTCTTTCATGACGTCGTAGAGGTGCTGGTTGCCCATGATGACGGTGTCCAGCACCGTGTAGGCGTCGTACTGGAAGTGGTCCTGCTTCAAAACGGACATCCGGTCCTCCTTGGAGATCACCACCTCGCCGGTGGTGGGCTCCAGGTCCCCGGAGAGAATGCGCAGGAAGGTGGTCTTGCCGGCGCCGTTGGCGCCGATGATGCCGTAGCAGTTGCCGGGGACGAATTTCAGGTCCACGTGTTTGAACAGGGTCTGTCCGGAGAAGTTCAATGAGACGTCGTTGACAGTGATCATGGCGGTTCCTTTCTTAAGAAAACGATTTCCATACGGGTTCAGCGGTGAATCTTCCCGTTCCGGCGGAGCGGCGGGGATTTCCCGCAGACGGCAGAACAGGCGCGGCGCCGGAGGCGCCGCGTCTGTCCCGCTTTTCTTGGATGCTTATTCGGACAAAATGGCCTTGTGGTAGACCTTCTTGCCCTTTTTGATGACGGCGCCCTCGCCGCAGCAGGCACTGCAGGAGAACTTGGCCTCAATGTCGGCCACCTTCTGTCCGCAGACACTGACACCGCCCTGCTGGACCAGACGCCGGGCTTCGCCCTTGGAGGCGGCAAGGCCGCACTTGACCAGAAGCGTCAGAATATCGATCTCGCCCTCGGCGGAGAAGTCCTCCCGGCAGAGCTTGGTGCAGGGCATGTCGGCGGAGTCGCCGCAGCCGCCGAACAATGCCCGGGCGGCGGTCTGGGCCTTCTCGGCCTCCTCCTCGCCGTGGACCAGCTTGGTCAGCTCGTAGGCAAGGATCTCCTTGGCGGTATTCAGCTGGGCGCCCTCCCAGCTGTCCATCTCGTCGATCTGCTCCAGGGGCAGGAAGGTCAGCATCCGGATGCACTTGAGCACGTCCGCGTCGCCCACGTTGCGCCAGTACTGGTAGAAGTCGAAGGGAGAGGTCTTGTTGGGGTCCAGCCACACGGCGCCGGAGGCGGTCTTGCCCATCTTCTTGCCCTCGGAGTTCAAAAGCAGCGTGATGGTCATGGCGTAAGCGTCCTTGCCCAGCTTCCGACGGATCAGCTCCGTGCCGCCCAGCATGTTGCTCCACTGGTCGTCGCCGCCGAACTGCATGTTGCAGCCCACGGTCTGGAACATGTGGTAGAA
>CATZYY010000024.1 GCA_958426425.1 uncultured Oscillospiraceae bacterium | reverse complement strand
CGGGACGTGCTGATGGTCCCCTTTGACCGGGAGATGATGACCACCTCCTGGGAGGACTTTATTACGGAGATCCTGGTGGGCCGGTACCACGCCGTCCACCTGGTGGCGGGCCACGACCATCACTTCGGCCACAAAAACCAGGGCTCCCCGGAGCTGCTGGCGGAAAAGTGCCGAGAGCTGGGTCTTGGCTGCGACATCATTGAGAAGGTGGAGATCGGCGGCATCGAGGTCAGCTCCACCTACATCCGCCGCCTGGTGGAGCTGGGACAGATCGACCGGGCCAACCGCTTCCTGGGCCATCCCCACACCCTGACGGGCACCGTCCGCCATGGGCGGGGCATCGGCTCCGCCCGGCTGTTCCCCACTGCCAATCTCACCATTCCGCCCCATGTGCTGGTTCCCAGCCACGGGGTCTACGTGACCCGGGCGTACCTGCCCGGCGGCGACAGCTACGCCGCCGTCACCAACGTGGGCACCCGGCCCACAGTGAACAATGGCACCGACGTGACGGTGGAGGCCTGCCTGCTGGACTTTGAGGGCGACCTGTATGGAAAGACGCTGCGGCTGGAGTTCTTCCAACATCTTCGGGACGAGATGCGCTTTGATTCCCTGGAGGCCCTGAAGGCACGGATCGCCGCCGACGCAGAGACCACCCGCCTCTACTTCCAATAATGTACCAGGAGGCCGGTCCTTTGGGACCGGCCTCCTTTTTTGTGTTTCTTCAGATCAGGGCCACGGTCAGCCATGCAAGGCCAATACCGCCGGCGCCCAGCAGCGTGTACACCGCCGGGTTCAGCCGCCACAGGCGATTAAACTTGCCGTGCTCGCCGCCGGCATAATTTCGGGCCACCCGTTTGGCCTCCTCCACCAGCTCCCTGGCACTGACGCCCTCACCGGCCGCATCGTTGCGCACAATGAAGATCGCCTGTTCAAAATACCGCTGGTCCGGGGAATCCAGCACCACAACCCGTCTGGAAATACCTTTCACCATCCGCGCTCACGCCTCCTGTTACTCACAGCTTGATGGTTTCATTTTGCCACAGCGACAGGAGAATTATACCGCTGTCACACCTTTTTTACAGCGCCGTCTTTCGACCGATACAGCACCTGAATGCCGCAGTCATCCTGGAGACCCTCCCGGTGGATGCTCTCGCTGAGAATCAGTCCCGCCAGCGCCTGAGGGTCCTCTCCCTCCCAGCCGGCCAATAAATCCATCAGCCACTCGTCTCGTCCCGGGTCCGCCACACCGTCGCTGATGAGAACGGCAAAGCTGCCGTTCTCCAGGGTTGCCCGAGTCACGTCGGGCACAGCCGGCGCCCCACGGAGTCCTGCCGGCAGCGTGCCGCCGGTGATCCGCCGGACCACGCCGCCCTTTTTCAGGTAGCTGGGCGCCGCACCGTATTTGTAGAACACCGCCTCCCCGGTCTCCGGCCGACAGGTCAAAAGATCGATGGTGGTAAAGCTGCCGGTGTCCGCTCCCCGGAGGGCCATGGCGGAATTGAGGGTCTTGAGGGCCGCCTCCGGCTCAATGCCCGCCTCCAGGAACTGCTCCACCAGGCGGCAGGTCAGGGCCGATTCCTTCCGGGCGGCCTCGCCGCTGCCCATGCCGTCAGCCAGCAGCAGACAGAGGAGCCCCGACCCGGTGCGGAAGGACACCACCGTGTCCCCGCAGACCAGCTCCCCCTCCTTGGGCCGCAGGGCGGCGCCGATACGGCAGGCGGCCTCTGCCCCCGCCGAGGCGGGCACCTCTCCCAGCCCGGCAGCAGTGGCGGTCAGCAGCTCGCTGAGCTGGGCGTACTGTCCCCGGGCGCTGCGGCGGGTCTCCTCCAGCTGCCGCCGGTACTGCCGCCGCAGCAAAAAGGCGGAGAGCTCGCCGTTGACAGCGGTGAGGAAGTCCGGCAGGTGGATGCACCGGCTGGCAAAGTAGCCGGGGAAGTCCTTGGGCAGGGCCCGGCCCCGCTCCATCAGGAAAGGCGTGGCGTCGTTGAGGGCATTGAAGGTGCCGGTGTACTCCTTCTGCCAGCACAGCTCACACAGTGCGCAGCCCCGGCACACCTTCTCCGCCGCCCGGTCAAAGATGATGGCGGGGTTTTCATCGGTGGAGACCGGAGCCGCCCGGCCCATGCTGTCGTACAAATCCCGGAGGGCCGCCGCGGTCCGGGTCAGCTGACTTTTCATCCGTTCCAGCGGAGCCGGCCCCCCTGCGGGCGTCTGAGCCCGTTTGACCCGCTTTCCGCCAAAGGCCTTGCCCGGCAGCAGCATGAATACCGCCGCCCCCGCTGTGGCCTCCAGCAACAGCGGCACCGCCAGGTCCGAACGCACCGGCAGCAGCGCCGCCAGCACCGCCCCCAAAAAGGCTACGGCCGCCCCGCCCCGGCGGTGTCCGGCGCGGCTGCCGGTCAGCATGCCCGCCAGCCCGTAGGCCGCGCCGAAGAGGACGCTGCCGCCGCCGGAGAGAAAGTCCACGGTCAGTCCGGTGCCCAGGCCCGCCGCGGCGCCGGCCATGGCCCCCCGCTGGTAGGCGGTGTACAGCAGCAGCGCACACAGCAGCGCCCGCCCCACGGATACGCCCACCAGTTCCAGGTCCGTCAGAGCCAGCAGCAGCGACCCGGACAGAAACAGCAGGCTGTCCGGTTCCAGCCGCTCCCGCCCGGGCCAGAGCAGGGGCTGAAAATACCACACCGCAAGGCCCACCAGCACCGCCGCCGCGGCACAGGGGCTCAAATCCTCCAGCGGCGCCAGGGACTGGAAGACGTAGATGCCGCCCACCGCCAAAAAGAGGCCCGCCGCCGTCAGCGGCAGAAACCACGCCCGGTCCAGCAGCTTCAAATCCCGAAAGGCGGTGGAGGCGGACAGGATCAGCACCGCCGCCGCCAGAAAGGGCAGCGCCTGGGCAAAATCCATGAACAGCGCCGCCCCCACCACGCAGCCCACCAGGGCAGAGCCTCCCATGGCCCCGGGCCCCGCCGCCGCCACGCAGCCCAGGGCAAAGGGGGCGTAGCCTCCGGGCGTCTGACTGGCACTCAGCGCCGCCCCCAGGAAAAAGCGGATTCCCCAGGACAGCAGCCGGGCCGACTGCTCTCCCTCCCATTTGATTTGACCGTGCCGCACAGCACATTCCTCCTGCCTTCGCCGCATCATGGCGGCCTCTTTGGTATTTTTCCACTATTTTACAGCGCTCGCCGGTAAAATCCCGTCGGGAAAGGAGGAAGGCCGGAATTTTTGCAAAGCGGGTTGTTGCGGATTCCCCTGTGGACTTTTTGGGTGTCTTATGATATAGTATATGGGCATTTCAGAGGAAGGAGGGGACGCTTTTGCGGATTGGAACCGTGGAGATTCACTCCCAACTGGCACTGGCCCCCATGGCCGGCGTCACGGACGCGGCCTTCCGGCAGATCTGCGCGGAGCTGGGGGCGGGGTATACCGTCACGGAGCTGATCTCCTCCAAAGCCCTCTGCTACCACGACAAAAAGACCTTCTCCCTGCTGACCCAGTTTCCCGGAGAGCACCCGGCCGCCGTGCAGATCTTCGGCAGCGACCCGGTGTGCATGGCGGAGGCCGCCCAGGTCGCCCTGGAACACACCGGAGCGGACATCATCGACCTGAACATGGGCTGCCCCATGGGAAAGATCGTCAACAACGGTGACGGCGCCGCGCTGATGAAGGACCCGGAGAAGGCCGCCCGCATTGCCGAGGCGGTGGTAAAGGCGGTGAACGTGCCGGTGACTGCCAAATTCCGCCGGGGCTGGGACATGGGCAGCTGCAACTGCGTGGAGTTTGCCCAGGGTCTGGAGCAAGCCGGCGTCAGCGCCGTGGCGGTCCACGGCCGCACCCGTGCCCAGGTATACAGCGGTCAGGCCGACTGGAACTGCATCCGGGCGGTGAAAGAAGCCGTGTCCATTCCGGTGATCGCCAATGGCGACATCTGGAAGCCGGAGGACGCCGTCCGCATCCTGCAGCATACCAAGGCGGACATGGCCATGATCGGCCGGGGATGCTTCGGCAACCCCTGGCTGTTCCAGCAGGCCAAGGCCGCCCTGTCCGGTGAACCCATTCCGCCCCTGCCGCCGCTTTCGGAGCGGTGCGACACCGCCGTGCGGCAGTTTGAGCTGGCGGCCCGGTATAAGGGGGAGCGTGTGGCCGTACTGGAGGCCCGCAGGCACTACTGCTGGTGCCTCAAGGGCGTACCCCACTCCAACTACTACAAGGAACAGATCGTGCAGATGAACACCCTGGAAGACGTCTACCGGGTGACGAAAGGCATCAAGAGGGATCTGACATGATGGATACAACACAAGAACAACGCCTGGTGGACGCTGCCCGCCGGGGAGACGAGGCCGCCTTTGAATCCCTGGTGCGATTGTATGAGAAGCGGGTCTTTGCCCTGGCGGTGCGGATGTGCGGCAACAGCGAGGACGCCGCCGAGGCCGCCCAGGAGGCCTTTCTCGCCGCCTGGCAGGGACTGCGGTTTTTCCGGGGCGACTCCAGCTTCTCCACCTGGCTGTACCGGCTGACCTCCAACGCCTGCGTGGACCTGCTGCGGCGGGAGGGACGCCACCGCTCCGTCGCTGGTCCCTCTCTGGATGACGACGGGGAGCTGAACCGGGACGTGCCGGACACCGCCCCCTCCCCTCAGGAGGAAGCGGAGCGCCGAGAGCTGCGCGCCCAGATTGAGGAGGGTCTTCGGGCATTGTCCCCGGAGCACCGGCAGGTGCTGATTCTGCGGGAGATGCACCAGCTCAGCTACGACGAGATCGCCGATACATTGGACCTGGATGTGGGGACCGTGAAATCCCGAATTAGCCGGGGCCGGAAACAACTGCGAAACTTTTTGCTGCGGAGCGGGAACTTTTTGGCGGCGCCTCCGTCCAAAGAGACAGGAAAGGAGGGCTGCCAATGAAATACTGTGAGGACTATGCGGCCCTGCTGGACCCGTATATCGACGGCGAGCTTTCCCCGGAGGACACCGCCCGCGTCCGGGAACACCTGACCATGTGCGGCGGCTGCCGGGCCTACGTCCAGGCGGCATTGCTGCTGCGGGAGAATTTTCCGGAAATCGAAGAGGCCGAGGTGCCCGACGGCTTTGCCGAGTCCGTCATGGGCGCCATCCGCTCCGGCGCCGCGCCCCAGAAGAAGCGCCGGACGCCCTGGGCCAAGGTGCTGCTGCCCCTGGCCGCCTGCTGCGCCATTGTGATTCTGGTAAGAGGGCTGCCCATGGGCGTCACCACCGCGGACACCGCCTTTGAGGATACCGCGGCGGAGGAAACTGTACAGGACACCGCAGGCACTGCTGACGACAGTGCGGCTGTGGCCCGCATCTCCCCGCCGGAGACGGAGGAAAGCACCGAGATGAGCGAAGATGTCTCCGTGGAGAATTCCGAAGAGGCCGCACCGGAGACGCAGACCAAAACCGACACCACTGTAGGCGCGGCGCAGCCCCACATTTACGCCGCCACCACCGAAGAACAGACGGAGAATGAGGATGGGGCCGGTGCAGACGCCGTCCAGGAGCCGACGGTCGATAAGCAAACGCTCTCTCCCGGCGGGCTGTCGGTGACCACCAGCACGGCGGACGGCTGGGTGGAAAACGGCAATGTGGTATTTTCCTTCACCGTATTTTTGACAAAAGATGCCGTGGCAGACGCTCTGGACGGTTACGAGGGCAAACCCTATTCCAACGCCAATTTCCCTGAAAAGGGCGTGATCGGCACAGGCTACGCCATGACGGTAGAGGAGGCGGAGCACATCCTCTACGACGTTCTGGACACTCCTCTTGGACCGACGGAGAATCCGGAACGCACCACAGAGCTTTGCTGTATCGTAGTGACGGAGGAGGAAATTTCCTCTTCCTCCATAGGCAAATGATCCAAAAAAGCGGAAGCCAATGGCTTCCGCTTTTTCTTGCCTTTCCTGTGGACATGTGATATACTGCTTCTCGACAGGTGCCATCTCCCTGTCCAAGCGCCCCGGCGGAGCGTTCGTTCGGCGGTTTCCCGGTGTTCGGGCCCGTCGTTCTCTAAACAAAAAAATGGAGGCGGCGCGGGCCTGATTCCCGCGTGTTTTCCTGCCCGCATGCAGGCAGCAGGCCTCCCAACATCACTTTGAGGAGGTCTTTTCTTATGTCCAAATCCCGCTTTACCGTCCGTCAGCTGACTACCGCCGCCGTCATTGCCGCGGTGTACACGGTGCTGACCACCACGCTGCCCATTCCCCAGTACGGCGCCATCCAGCTGCGGGTGGCCGAGGCCATGACCGTGCTGCCCTTCTTCTTCCCGGAGGCCATTGGCGGCCTGGCCGTGGGGTGCTTCCTCTCCAACGTGCTGATGTCCCCCATTCCCATGGACTGGATCTTCGGCACGGCAGCCACCCTTCTGGCGGCTCTCTGGACCCGGCGGATGCCCAACCTGGCCCTGGCGCCCCTGCCGCCGGTGATCTGCAACGCCGTGATTGTGGGCGCCGAGATCGCCTGGTTCTCCGTTCAGGACGGCGCCGCCTTCCTGCCGGCCTTTGGCTTCAACGCCTTGACCGTTGGCCTGGGCGAGGCCGTGGCCTGCTATGTGCTGGGCACACTGCTGCTGCGTGTCCTGCCCAAAATTCCCGCCCTGCGCAAGCGGATGACGCTGCGCCACGAGGCGGCCTGAGATGCATAAAAGAAGTCCCGCTCCATTTACTGGAGCGGGACTTTTTGCATTATGGGATCTTATTTGGCGGTGAACTCGTCCTTGCCCACACCGCACAGGGGGCACACCCAATCAGCGGGCAGGTCCTCCCACTTGGTGCCGGGAGCTACGCCGTTATCGGGATCACCGGCGGCCTCGTCGTAGACATAGCCGCAAACATCGCACTCGTACTGCTTCATCGTCATTTTCCTCCTGTTGTCCGCCGCTGTTGGCGGTTGTTTCTATGGTGCCCCATACCGCGGGGTTTCACTCTGTTTGGGAGCATACCACGGACCCGCGGCAAAAGATGTTGTTTTTACAACAAAACGAAAAAACTTTTTCCTCAGCGCAGTTTTTTTCGCAGCTTCTCCTTGATCTCCGGGGACAGCACCTTTCCGGCAGCCCGCACCGGCAGGGAGGGCAGGCGCAGGAAACGCTTTCTCACCTGCTCGAAGGGCTCCACCGCGTAGGCGGCAAAGAAGGCCGCCCGGTCGGCGGGTCGGGCAATGGGCGAGGCCAGCCGGGGATTGCCGGCCACCGCCCGCTCCGGTGGGAACACCTGCTTGCCCAGCAGCAGCTGATCGAAGAGGTGGCTTCCGTGAGGGGTGTTGACCATCAGCAGATTGATGCCCTTTTCCTGCTGCTCCGGCAGTTCATCCTCCCGCAATCCCCAGAAGTCGCCCAGGGTCAGATCGCCCACCCGGGCCATGGTGGTGTAGGGGCAGCCGTAGCAGCTGGGCCGCAGGAACAGCGCCCGGCCGAAGGCCCGGCCGTACTCTGTGGCAAACAGCGGCGCCGTATCCACGGTGCCGTCGTCGTAGACGGTGGTGAAGTGGCTGTCCTTCCAGCCGGTGACCTTGTTGCGGAAGCGCACTGCCTGAAGATCCTTATGGCGGCGGCGCTCGATGGACCGGGCCATATCCTCCCACACGCCGGGGGAGGGCACCCCGTGGCACACCAGGTCGCAGGTGGTGAGATTCTCCGGCCGGTCGCCCAGGTAGCGGTAAAGGCCCTCCACCTGACAGGGGGTGCCAGAAAACAGCACCTGCCGGGTCTCCAGGGCAATTTTGATCTCCCGGAAGGTATCTCCCAGATTTCCCAGGTCGCTCTGGACGTACTTGGCTCCCCGCAGCCGCCACAGGTCCTCCTTGCGGAAGCAGGCGATATGGCGCAGATGCTGGTGGGCGTCAAAGGCGGCGCCGAAGACCACGCCGCCCCCCTCCAGCACATACTCGGCAATCAGGGAGAATACGCCGCCGGAGGTGGAATCCTTGCGGATGGCGTCGTCCTTGTTCCAGGCGGCAAACACCGCCGGAATACCGCTGCGCTCCCTGGGATTCAGAGCGGGACAGACGGCGGTGCACCGGCCGCAGTGAACGCACAGGTCTCCGTTCACCGCCGGGTAGGCAAAGCCCTCCTTGTCCCGTTCCATGGTGATGGCGTCTCGTGGACACGCGGCGGCGCAGGCGCTGCAGCCGGTGCAGCGGGTGTGGTCCGCCAAGGTGGGACCGGCGGAAGCCGGGGGCTCCACGTGGGCAGGCGTCTCCTCCCGGGGGGCGCCGGTCATAGCGGCCCAGAGATAGTCCAGGGACTTCTGCCGCTCTGCCTCCAGCCGCTCCGCCGCGGCGGTCCAGTCCACAGGGTCCTCAGGACCGGCGGAGGCGCCGGTGCCGATGACCCGGTCCTGAAGACCCAGACGGCTGAGAAGGCTGAAGGTCCGGGACCGCTCCGGTGCGGCCAGCTCCGCCGGAGACACGGCGGTGAAGAAGGGCACCTGGAACTGGAGGGAGAACACCGTGCCGTGGAAGGAGTTGGTGCATACGGCGGCGGCGTTGGCAAAGAGGCTCAGAAACTCCCCGGGACCCGCGTCCAGAACGCACCGGGCCTTGGGGTGGACCTTCTGGCGGATGCCGCACAGCTGCACCACCGGCAGCCCCGTCTGGGCCGCCAGACGCCGGATGTAGGGCTCCAGAGCGCCGGGGCGGCTGATGCAGTAGCACAGCAGGTATCCGCCCTTTGGCAGGGCCCCCCGTCCGGTAAAGGGAGTCTCCGAGGCCATGGTCCGCCACTGGTCCGCCGTCAGCAGCAGTGTGGGGTCCAGCACCATCTCCGCCTCCCGGCCGGTCAGGTCCCGGACAATCCGCTGTCCCTGCCGCTCCCGAACGGAGAGATGAGAAAACTGACTCAAATACCCCCGCAGTTCCTCCTCCATCTCCTCGGGAATGCGGGGGATACCGAAGGAGGGGGCGTAGGCAATCTTCCGCTGGTCCGTAAAGGCTCCGAAAAATACCGGGTCAAAATGTCCGTCGGGAAAGATCTTGGGATTCCAGATCTGGTCGCTGCCGGAGAGAATCACATCGTAAGGCAGCTCCGCCGACCGCAGTTCCTCCAGGCTCTCAAACCGGTGGGGCGAGATCCGGAGATGCTGCCGGGCAAAGGCCTCGAACCGGCTGTACCGGGTTTTCAGGGGGCCGTAATGCAAAGCGGTGTGAGCGTCGTGGGCGGCGCTGCCCAGGCCCGTTGGAGCCTGAAACAGGGCGTTGTTCTGATTCACGTAGTAATCAATAATCTCACACTGACCGCCCAGGGCCTCCACTGCCCGCTCCGTGGCGCAGGCCTGGAGCAGGGCGCCGTAGTGATGGATATGGTAAAAGGTCACAAGTCCGATTTTCAAACCAGGGTCTTCCTTTCTGTCACATCTGGTCCAAAATGGCATCCGGGTCCCGGGGCACCATGAGATCGTCCTCGTTGACCCAATCCTCCACATTTACCACCTCGAACTCCGTGGGGGTCCGGCGGATCACCACCCGGGCAAGGCCCGCGTTGATGACCTGCCGCCGGCACATGGCACAGGAGGTGGCGTCCGGCAGCAGCTCCCCGGTGCGGGCGTCCCGGCCCACCAGGTACAGCGTACCGCCCACCATGTCCCGCCGGGAGGCGGAAATAATGGCGTTGGCCTCGGCATGGACGCTGCGGCACAGCTCGTACCGCTCGCCCCGGGGCACCTTCTGGGCCTCCCGGGAACAGTAGCCCATATCCACGCAGTTGGCCCGGCCCCGGGGGGCGCCGTTGTAGCCGGTGGCAATGATCTCGTCGTTCTTCACAATAATGGCGCCGTACACCCGCCGCAGGCAGGTGGCCCGCTCCAAAACGGTCTGGGCAATATCCAGATAGTAGTTTTCCTTGCTGATCCGCTCCATGGGCGTCCCCTCCGTCGTAAAATCTCCGCCGCCGCTGAAATCACGGCCATATGATGACATTGATTGTACCATACTGTACCCCCGGAACGCAAGCAGGCCGCCCTCCCAATGGGAGGGCGGCCTGGAAAAAATGGGCTATTTTTTGCTGTCCAGCCCTGCCCGAACAGCGATCATCTCCGCCGCCACGGCCACGGCGATCTCCGCCGGAGTCTCCGCCCCGATGGCAAGACCGATAGGGGCGTGGAGCCGGGCGTACTCCTCCTGGGTGAAGCCGTCGGAAAGCAGCTTGTCCCGGCAAAGAGCCAGCTTCTTCCGGGAGCCAATGCAGCCCAAATACTTGGCGCCGCTGCGCAGCACCTGGGTCAGCACCTCATAGTCCGCCTGATGGCCCCGGGTCATGACCACCACGTAGTCGTCGGGCGTCACCGTCAGGTGCTCCGA
The DNA here is from genome assembly GCA_958426425.1 of uncultured Oscillospiraceae bacterium. Taxonomy (GTDB): domain Bacteria; phylum Bacillota; class Clostridia; order Oscillospirales; family Oscillospiraceae; genus Oscillibacter. Next base: position 12,578 of record CATZYY010000024.1, on the reverse strand, counting down.
CAGCTCCAAAAAGCTGCCGCACAGGACCTGTTCCGCCCCGGGAAACAGCGCCGGGTCCGCAAACTCTTTGCGGTCGTCGTAGACCACCGGCCGGAAGTCCACAGCGGCAAGCACCGGCACCAGGGCCTGGGACACGTGGCCGCCGCCGAAGATATAGGTCCGGCCCGCCTTCACCACCGGAACCGCAAACCACTCCCCGTCGTATACCGCCCGGTTGCCCAAAAGCGTTTCCAAATGTGCCGGCGGCGTTTCCAGGTGCTGGGTTCCCTGCCGTCCCGCGGTGCCCATGGCAGTGACCCGGCCATCTTGAATTCGCCGCATCAGCCACAGATCGGCGCTGTGGGCGCAGGCCTCCCGTATCTCCCGCAAAATGGAGATGGCCGCTTCATTCTTTTGGGACAGGTACTGAAACTGCACCTCCACGTCTCCGCCGCAGACCATGCCCAAACTGGCGGCCTCGCCCTGCACAAAGCGGAACCGGCGCAAATCCTCCCCGCCGGTTTTCAGCAGCTCTACGGCATACCTCTGGGCCTCAAACTCGGCGCTGCCGCCGCCTACGGTGCCGGCGGCGCGGCCGTCGGAAAACACCGCCATCATGGCCCCGGCGCCCCGGGGCGTGGAGCCGCTGGCACGGACCACACTGACCAGCTCCACCGGCTGTCCTGCCTCCAGAGCATGGAGAATCTCTCTTACAAATTCCCGCATTTCAGCCAATGCCTCCCTTGACGGCGCCCATGACCAGCACGATCACCGTCACGCCGCAAAATCCGTATTTCGCCAGGGGATAGAACCAGCCGCCCAAGGGCGTTTTCCGGGCCAGGTTCACCTGGGTCAGGCAGTCGGCCTTTCCATAGACCCAGAAGAAGAACACGCCCGCCAAAAGTGCTCCCACGGGGCAGGCGTAAATGGAGCACACATCCATCCATTGAGAGACAATTCCCTGGATGGAGAGGCTGGCCCCAAGGCCGACGACGCCCATTACACCCACGGCGGCCAGCCGGCTCAGGTGGAGCTTTTCCTGGAGCGTGGCAATAGGGGCCTCAAAGAGGTTGATGAGGGAGGTCATGCCGGCAAACAGCGCCGCCACAAAGAACACCGCCATAATCACCGCTCCGCCGGGCATCTCCCGGAAAAGGTTGGGCAGGAAGATGAACAGCAGACCGGGTCCGCTGCGGTCCAGAGTCTCCCCCGCCGTGGCCATGGCGGGGATAATCACCAGGGCCGCCAGCATAGCGGCAATGGTGTCAAACAGGGCCACGGTCCTGGCAGAGGAGGGCACATCCACCTGGTCTGAGAGGTAGGAGCCGTAGATCAGCGTACCGTTGCCCGCCACGGACAGGGAGAAGAAGGCCTGCCCCAGGGCGTAGACCCACACCATGGGGTCCAGCAGTCCCGCCGGGTCCATGAGGAACATGTAGCGGTAGCCCTCCGCGGCTCCCGGCAGGGTGAAAATATACACCGCAAGGCCCAAAAACAGGCAGAAAAACAGCGGCATCATCACCTTGTTGGCCTTTTCAATGCCGCCGCCGATTCCCAGGGCCATAATGGCCATGGCGGCGATCACCGCCACGGTTTGCCACAGGTTGTTGCCCCAGGCGGAGGCAGCGGTGGAAAAGGCGGCGTCAAAGGCCTCCACGCCCCGGTTGGTCATCCAGGACCCGGTCAGGGCGTCCACGGCATACTTCAGCAGCCAGCCCACCACCACGGAGTAGCCGATGGCCATGGCCAGCGACCCTGCCACAGGCACAAGGCCCAAAATCTCGCCCCAGCGGCCGCTGCCGGTGCGGCGCTGAGCGGCCTTGCCAAAGGCCACAATGGGTCCGCCGGCGGCGGCCCGGCCGAAGGCCATCTCTCCTATGACGCCGGTAGAGGCGATCAGGGCCACAAACAGAATATAGGGGATCAGGAATACAGCCCCGTAGGCCGACACCCGGGAGGGAAACATCCAAATGTTCCCCATACCCACGGCGGAGCCAATGCAGGCCAGCTTGAAGCCCCAGCGGGAGCGGAAGGCGTCCCGTCCGCCGGAGGATACATGTTTACTCATGGCAGATACTCCCATCGTCTTTCTTTGGCGCCCAGCCCAGCCTGTTCAGCTCCTGGGCCAGCAGGCTCACCGCCTGGTCCAGATAGAACTGCATGGGCTGGACAGGCCCCGCCGCCAGGCGGATGCCGCACCGATTGGAGGGCAGCAAGATCTTCACCGCCATGCTGCCGCCGATGGCCTCCGCCATCCGGGGCGTCACCTCTCCCAGCAGTCCGTTGGGGATGGCCGCTCCCACGGGCCCCAGCACCACGTCCGCCCGGGCGGCATTTACCGCGATGGCGTTCTCTCCCGTGGCGCCGTCATCAGCCCCGGCCTTCAGCATGGCCGCCGTGGCCAGGGCGTTGGTGCCCAGGGCCCGGACCGGCAGTGTGGGGTAGGCTCGCTTCACGGCCTCCACCAGTCCTCGGCCCATGCCGCCGCCCTGTCCGTCCACTACGGCCACCAGTATCTCCCGCTCTCTCACGGTCATCCCTCCTGTGCTGCTCTTTCCTCTCAGCATACTGGTGTTTCCGCTCCTTGTCAAGGTTGGCCTTGACGGTAAGCGGACAATGGGATATACTATTTCTACTTGGAAGTCAGAAGATTTCCTCCGGTGCCCAAGGCGCCGCCCCTGCTTTTTCCGCCACGGCGGATTCGATGCAATCATGCCAGAAGGCATGCTCTTTTGAGCATGCCTTCTTTTGTTTTCGGAGGTAACTGCCATGGAGCTCTCAACCTTTTTCCAGCAGCACCCCCAGGGCGCTCTGGCCCTGTCCGGCGGGGTGGACTCCGCCCTGCTGGCCTGGGCCGCCGACCGCTGGGGCAGCGGCTGGCGGGCCTATTTCGCCCACACTGCCTTTCAGCCCGCCCATGAGCTGACCGACGCTCAGGCTTTGGCCCGGCTGTGCGGCCTTCCCCTGACGGTGCTGGAGGTGGACGTGCTGTCCGACCCTCAGGTGGCCGCCAATCCCGCCCGGCGGTGCTATTTTTGCAAGCGGGCCCTGTTTGGCGCCATTGCCCAGGCGGCCAAGGAAGACGGCCTATCCTTGATTGCCGACGGCACCAATGCCTCCGACCAGGCGGACGACCGCCCCGGCATGGCGGCCCTGGCGGAGCTGGGGGTCCGGTCCCCTCTCCGGGAGTGCGGCCTCACCAAGGCCGATGTGCGGCGGCTGAGCCGGGAGGCGGGGCTGCCCACCTGGGATAAGCCCGCCTACGCCTGCCTGGCTACCCGCGTTCCCACCGGCACGCCCCTGTCAGCCGACCAGCTCCACCGGGTGGAGCTGGGGGAGGCGGTGCTCAGCGACCTGGGCTTTTGGGACTTTCGCCTGCGGCTGCGAAACAACGGCGCGCTGCTGCAGGTGACGGAGCCCCAGCTGTCCTTAGCCCTGGAAAAGCGGCAGGAGATCACGGAGCGGCTGACGCCGCTGTTTGCTGAGGTCAGCCTGGACCTGCGGGCCCGGACGCCGTCGGAATAAAGGAGGACCTATGTCTGAGAAAAATCACATTCTGCGCATTCTGGAGCAGGTCCAGTCCGGGGACATGACCCCGGAGAGCGCCCTGCTGCAGCTGAAGCTGGCCCCCTTTCAGGACCTGGGCTACGCCAAAGTGGACCACCACCGCTCCCTGCGCCAGGGGTCCGCGGAGGTGATCTACGGCCAGTCCAAGACACCGGAGCAGATGGCCGGCATTCTGGAGGCCATGGGCCGCCGGGGCGCCGCCAACGTGCTGGTGACCCGGATCGGTCCTGAGGCGGCGGACTATCTGAAAGAGCGGTTTCCCCTGCGCTATGATACGCTCTCCCGTCTGGCAGTGGCCTTTCCAAAAGCTGTGACAGGCCGGGGCAGCGTGGTGGTGGCCACCGGCGGCACCAGCGACCTGCCGGTGGCAGAGGAGGCGGCCATCACCGCCGAGACCCTGGGCAGCTCCGTAACCCGGCTGTACGACGTGGGCGTGGCGGGGCTGCACCGGCTGCTATCCAACCTGGAACCCCTGATGAGCGCTCGGGCCGTGGTGGCCGTGGCGGGTATGGAGGGGGCTTTGGCCAGCGTGGTGGGCGGCCTTGTGGACTGTCCCGTGATTGCCGTGCCCACCAGCGTGGGCTACGGGGCCTCCTTCAACGGGCTCAGCGCCCTGCTGTCCATGCTGAACGCCTGCGCCAGCGGCATCAGCGTGGTGAACATCGACAATGGCTTCGGCGCCGGCTTTTTGGCCAGCCGCATCAATCTCATGGAGGGGATCAAGGAATGAAAACACTGTATCTGGAATGCCATATGGGCGCCGCCGGCGACATGCTGATGGCCGCCCTGTACGAGCTGCTGAACCAGCGGCAAAAAGACGAATTTTTAAAGACCATGAACGGTCTTCTCCCCGGCGTGGCGGTGGAGGCTGTGCCGGCGGTGACCTGCGGCATCGCCGGCACCCGCATGGAGGTGACGGTCCATGGCCACGAGGAGGAAAGCCACGACCTGCCCCTGGGCGTATCCCACGCAGAGATCCACGACCATCCCCACGATCATGACCATCCCCACGATCATGACCATCCCCACGATCACGACCATCCTCACCATCATCACGCGGCTCCGGCGGACATCGACCATATTCTGGACCACCTGCCGGTGCCGGAGGCGGTGCGGGAGAACGCCAAGGCGGTCTACCGCCGCATTGCCGACGCGGAGGCGCAGGCCCATGGCGTGCCGGTGACGGAGGTCCACTTCCACGAGGTAGGCGCCCTGGACGCCGTGGCGGATGTAACCGGCGTGTGCCTGGCTCTGGACCTGCTGGGGGCGGAGCACATCGTCGCCTCCCCGGTCCATGTGGGCAGCGGTCAGGTCCGCTGTGCCCACGGCATCATGCCGGTGCCCGCCCCCGCCACCGCCAATCTGCTGCGGGGCGTGCCCTGCTATGGCGGAGAGGTCCGGGGGGAGCTGTGCACCCCCACCGGGGCGGCCCTGCTGACCCATTTTGCCTCCGGTTTTGGTCCCCAGCCCCTGATGACTCTGAACAAAACCGGCATCGGCGTGGGACACAAGGCCTTCCCCGCCGCCAACTGCGTCCGGGCGCTGCTGGGCGAGAGCGGACAGGAGGGCCGAGAGGAGATCACGGAGCTGGTCTGCCACATCGACGACATGACCGCCGAGGCCCTGGCCTACGCCTGTGAAAGGCTGATGGCGGACGGCGCTCTGGATGTAGTCACCGCCCCCATCGTTATGAAGAAGGGCCGCTCCGCCTGGGCATTGACCGTGCTGTGCCGCCCCGCCGACCAGGACCGGCTGGCCCAGGCCGTCCTGCGGGAGACCTCCACCCTGGGGGTCCGGGCCCGGCAGTGCACCCGGTATCTGCTGAACCCCTCGGCCGGGAAGGCGGAGACCCCCTACGGCCCCATTGCCACCAAGCGGGGAGAGGGCTTCGGCATCCGCAAGGAAAAGCCGGAGTACGGCGACGTGGCCGCCGCCGCCCGCCGCTGCGGCGTCCCCTTCCAGGCAGTCTGGGAGGCGGCGGTGAAAGCCACGGAACAGGAGGGACAGCCCCATGAATAAGGAGAACTGGGACCGGTGCGTGGCCTTTCACGGCCACCAGTGCCCGGGCCTTGCCCTGGGCGTGCGGCTGTGCGACTATGTCCGGGAGCGGCTGGGTCTGGGCTTTTCCCCCGATGAGGAGCTGGTCTGTATCGCTGAAACCGACGCCTGCCCGGCGGACGCCGTTCAGGCCCTGCTGGGCTGCACCTTCGGAAAGGGGAATCTCCTTTACACCCCCACCGGAAAAAGCGCCTACACCTTTTACAGCCGGGCCACGGGCAAGGGCGTCCGGGTGGTAGCCCTGCGGAAGCAGAGTGACATGACCAGGGATGAGCGGATGCGGTGGATTTTGGAGGCCCCCCTGGACGAGCTGTTTACCGTCACGGAACCCAAGACCCCCCTGCCGGAGAAGGCCCGGATTTTCCGCACCGTCACCTGCGAGGTCTGCGGCGAGGCCATGGCCGAGCACATGGCCCGGCTGCAGGACGGGAAAGTGGTGTGCCTGCACTGTTTCCGCCCCTATGACCGCTGATTTTTGGAAATGAGGAACCCAATGACACGCTTTTTTGCTTTGCTGATCTCTCTGTTATCTTTGACCACCCTTGCCGCCTGCGGCGCCTCTGGGGCGGATGCCTCCGCCCAGACCGCCGTGGAGGCCCCGCCCTCCGCCGCCCGGATGGTGGTGGACAGCTACGGCCGGGAGGTGGAGATCCCCGGAGAGGTGAAAACCATCGTCTGCACCGGCTCCGGGGCGTTGCGGATGGTTTCCTACCTCCAGTGTACCGATATGCTCATCGGCGTGGAGGACACCGACAAAAACTACGAGACCTCCACCCTCCGGGACTACGCCCACGTCTATTATGACGTTTTCCAGGACCTGCCCTCCATCGGCAAGGGCGGCGGCACCGCCAATACGGCCTATGTGGAGGAGCTCATCATGCTCCAGCCGGACGTGATCCTCTCCGGCTACACCCAGGAGGCTCTGGAGGAGCTGCAGGCCGCCACCGGCATCCCCTGTGTGTCGGTCCGGGCCCAGAGCATCAACTTCATTGACGAGAGCTTCTATACCGCCATGGGGGTCGCCGCCGACGTGCTGGGGGCCCAGGAGCGGTGTGAAGCGGTGCTCACGTACATTGACCAGTGCAAGGCGGACCTGACCACCCGGACGGCGGACATCCCGGAGGCGAACAAGCCCACCTGCTATGCCGGCGCCGTCACCTTCTCCGGAGCCCACGGCTTCACCGGCACCTACTCCAGCTTCGGTCCCTTCCTGGCCATCGGCGCCCGGAACGTGGCCGACCGGGCCGACCAGGAGGGCTATTACGACGCCGACCCGGAGAGCATTGTGGCCTGGGACCCGGACGTGATCTTCCTGGACCCGGGCAACCTGGCCCTGGTCAACGACGAATACAAGGCCAACCCCGGCTACTTCGACGCCCTGCGGGCGGTGCGGGAAGGGCACATTTACAGCTGTATCTCCTTCAACAACTACTCCACCAATGTGGGCTACGCCTTGGCCGACGCCTACTACGCCGGAACGGTGCTGTTCCCGGAGCGCTTCGCCGACGTGGACATCGGCGCCAAGACCGACGAGATCCTGGAATTCCTGCTGGGCCGGGGCTACTATCAGGAGATGGCGGCCGACGGGCTGTCCTTTGGGACAATGGAGCTGGGAAATGAGACGTAAACCGCCCTATATCCCGGAAAGCTACGATCTGTTTCTGCGGCGGAAATGGCTGGCGCTCACAGCGCTGCTGGGCGCCGTGGCGGTTCTGGCGCTGCTGTCCCTGACCACCGGCTCCTCGGGGCTGTCCCTGGGACAGGTCCTTGCGACCTTTGCGGGGCAGGGCACGGACCAGTGGGAAACCATCGTCTTCCGGGTGCGTCTGCCCCGGTCTGCCACCGCCGCCGTGGTGGGGGCGGCTCTGGCCCTTTCCGGCTGCGTCATGCAGAATGTACTGCACAATCCCTTAGCCTCCGCCTCCACCCTGGGGGTCTCCCAGGGAGCGGCCTTCGGGGCGGCTCTGGCCATCATCGTCCTGGACGCCGGGGTGCAGAACGCCGCCAACGCGGGAACTTCCATCACCATCTCCTCCCCCAGCACCGTGACGGCCTGCGCCTTTGCCGGCGGCCTTGCCACCACCGCCTTCGTCCTGTCCCTGTCCCGGCTGCGGGGGGTGTCACCCGCCACCATGATCCTGGCGGGTGTGGCCCTCAGCTCCCTGTTCACCGGCGGCACCACCCTGGTCCAGTACTTTGCCGACGACGTCCAGGTAGCCACGGTGGTCTACTGGACCTTTGGGGACCTGGGCCGGCCCGGCTGGGGGGAGATCGGTCTGGTGGCCGTGTGCACGCTTGCCGCCCTGGCGTTCTTCCTGTGGAACCGCTGGAACTATAACGCCCTGGAAAGCGGCGGCGCCACCGCCAGGAGCCTTGGCGTCAACGTGGACCTGCTGTCCTATCTCAGCATGGGGCTGTGCACCCTGATCGCCGCCATGAGCGTGGCTTTCGTGGGGGTCATCAGCTTCGTGGGCCTCATCGCCCCCCACATGGTCCGCCGCTTCACAGGAAACGACTACCGCTTTTTGATCCCCGGCTCCGCCCTGGGCGGCGCGGCACTGCTGCTGATTGGGGACCTGGTGTCCCGGAGCGTGCTGTCTCCGGTGGTGCTGCCCATCGGGGCCATCACCTCCTTCCTGGGAGCGCCGCTGTTTTTGTATCTGCTGTTTCGAGGGAGGGATGCGCTATGATGCGGGTGGATGGACTGAATTTTTCCTATCCCTGCGGGCGGCAGATTTTGCGGGACATCTCCTTCCAGGCGGAAAGCGGAGCCCTTCTGGCCATTCTGGGCAACAACGGCGCCGGCAAGTCCACCCTGCTCAAATGCTTTGACCAGATCCTGCGGCCTCAGTCCGGCAGCGTCACCGTAGACGGCACGGACCTGCTGACCCTCTCCCTGGGGGAGCTGGCCCGACAGGTGGCCTTCGTCTCCCAGAACGCCGCCGGGGCCCGGCTGACGGTGTACGACACCCTCCTGCTGGGCCGCAAGCCCTACATCAGGTGGGGCGTCAGCCGGGCCGACCGTGAGATCGTGGACCAGACACTGGAGCGCATGGGCCTCACGCCTTTGGCCATGCGCTGCCTCCACCAGCTCTCCGGCGGTGAGCAGCAGAAGGTACTGCTGGGCCGGGCCCTGGTACAGCAGCCCAGGCTCCTTCTGCTGGACGAGCCCACCAGCAACCTGGACCTGCGCAATCAGTATGAGGTATTGGATTTGGTGCGGCAGGTATGCCGGGAGCAAAACATCACCGCCGTGCTGGTGATCCACGACCTCAATATGGCCCTGCGGTTTTGTGACCGCTTTGTTTTGCTTCACGGTGGCGCCGTCTATGCCGCCGGGGACGCCTCCGTGGTAACGCCGGAGGCCCTGCGGGCGGTCTACGGTGTGGACGCCCAGGTGACCCAGGCCTCCGGAGTGCCGGTGGTGGTGGTCCGCTCCGTTCCCGCCGGCTAGGCTCCCGCAAAAATTTCCCGCCCGTATGGGGCGGGAATTTTTTTCAGATTGAAGAAATTTGGTCGGCTGTTTCGTATAATCTATGACGGAGCAAGAGAGGAGGCGGCGGCGCGGCGTGGCAGTCATGACAAGTGAGAGCTTTTCCCAGCTGGTGCGGCAGCACGAGCGGCTGGTATACACCATCTGCTTCCAGCTGGTCCGGGACGGCGCCGCGGCGGAGGACCTGACCCAGGAGACCTTCCTCTCCGCCTATCTCCATCGGGAGTCCATTCCTCCAGGCTACGAGCGGCAGTGGCTGGGCCGGGTGGCGGCCAACAAGGCCAAGGACTACCTGCAAAGCGCCTGGAACCGCCGGACAGTGCTGCCGGGAGATGAGGGCCTTCCCCCGGGGCTGTCTCCGCCAACGGAGGAGATCGCTCTGAGCCGGGCCTCCGCCCGGGAGGTGGGGGCCCTGATTGCCGCCATGGCGGAGCCTTACCGCTCTGTGTGCCGCCTGTGTCTTTTGGAGGAGCGGACGCCGGCGGAGGCGGCCGCGGCCCTGAACCGGCCGGTAAAAACCGTTCATACACAGCTCTCCCGAGGCAAGCGGCTGCTGCGGGAAGCGTTGGAGAGGAGGCAGTGAGATGGAAATTTTTGACAAGCACGGACACCTGACAGCCCAGGCCATGCAGGCTCTCGTGCGCAATGACCCGCTGGAGGAGCTGACACGGCTGGAAATGGCGGAGCACCTGTCCTTCTGCGACCGCTGCCTCCAGCGCTACACGGAGCTTTTGACCGACGATGTGCTGCTGACCCCCTCTCCCGCCTGCCGGGAGGGACTGATATGGCGCATCCGGCGGCGGGCGGTCCGGCTGTTCACCAGCCGTTACGCCACGGCGGCGGCCGCCGTGGCCCTGGCGCTGACGGTGCTGTGGGGCGGCAGTCTCGGACAGCGGACGGCGGACCGGCCTCTGGTCCAGGCCGGGCAGGCCATCACGGAGTGGGCCATCTCCTGGCCCCAGGATTTTCGGAACATGTTCTCAGGCCTTGGCGGTCTGTTTGACTTCCTCGGCGACGGGCCGAGTACCACACAAGGAGGAACCCATTCATGAACGAACGACGCGGATTTTTACTGTTTCTCACCTCTTGCCTGTGCGGCTGCGGCCAGATGTACCAGGGGTATATGAAGCGGGGATTGTCCCTGCTGCTGGCCATTTTCACTCTGATCGCCGTAGCGGGATTTCTCAGCCTGGGCCCCCTTGCCTTCTTTACGCCGGTGGTGTGGCTGTATGCCTTCTTTGACAGCTACAACCTCCGCCGCCTGATTGCCCAGGACGCCGCCCCGGAGGACGCCTATCTGTTCGGCCTTTCCGATATGGACAGCCAGCAGATGACCGCCCTGCTGAAAAAGCGCCACAGCGTCATCGGCTGGGTGCTGGTGATCGTGGGCGTCTACATGCTCTACGACACGGTGATCCGCCGGCTGGGCGGAGTCCTCTGGGACTGGCTATACTATTTCCTGTGCTATGATCTGCCCCGGGTGATTATGACGGTGCTGGTGATTCTGCTGGGTCTGTGGTTTATCCGTGGGCCCAAGGCGGTCCCGGAAGACGAAATCCCGCCCTTCACCCCGCCGGTCCCCGGTGGACCGGAGCCGGTGCGGACTACTCCGGAAAGCGGCGCCGCCGTGGAGAATTCTGCTGAGGAGGCCTCCGGAGAAGCCCCGCAGCAGCCTGCAAGCACTGTCACCGACGAGGGGATCTCTCCGGAGGAAGGGGGGGACACCTGTGGAAACGCATGAGCGGACGTCCCGCCCCGCCCGGCGAGTGGGCACCTTCACCTTCGGCGTGACGCTGGTGGTCTTCGGACTGTGGATGCTCTGCGCCCTCCTGCTGCCGGAGCTGGACCTGATCTGGGTGCTGAAGCTGAGCCCCCTGATTTTGGTTCTCCTGGGTGTGGAGGTACTGCTGGCGGCCCGGCAGGGCAGTACCATGAAATACGACTGGGTGGGAATGCTCCTGTGCTGCCTCATCGTCTGCACCGCCCTGGCGCTGTTCTCCGTGGCCTGGTGGATCATGCGGGACCCGGCGGGTATATTCTCCGTCTCCCCCGGTGTGGCCCACACAGCCGCCCAGGTCCATCTGGGCCTTTGATAGGCCGCACTTTAGGGGCTCCCTCCTTGCCAAAAGCGGCTTTTCCCTTGCACGGGAGGTGGGGATATGCTATTCTAAAGGTAGCTCCCGCATATCCATACCCGACAGGAGGGAAGTTTCATGCCCTGGTACACCTCGGAAGCCTTTTCCGTATGCATGTTCCTGCTGCCGCCTGCGGCGGCCCTGCTGATTCTGTTTTTTGCCAAGCGGACCCTGATCTGGCTGTCGGTTCCCATTACCGTGGCGGTGGATGCCCTGGTCTGGGGCCCCGCTGTCATCCACGGCGGCAGCTACAGCGCCATTGCCCTGGTCTTTCTGGTGCCCCAGGTCCTGGTCGTAACCGCAATCTCTTCCTTGATTGCCCGAAGGTGGGCCAACCGCGCAAAATAATCTTTCCTTTCAGCCGGCCCCGTCCCAAAAGGACGGGGCCTTTTCACATCCATGGGCAGGTGCCTGACAACCTGTCTCAGCAGGAAAACAGCTTTCCTTTTTTCCTTTTCTCAGTTATAATGAACTTGATTTCATCATCCCCTGTTCAGAGGAGGACCCTCTATGGCAGACACCTTTTCCATGGAGCCCATTGCCCGCATCCACAATGCGTTCGGCTCCAAGTTCGGCGTGCCCCGGCAGAGCGGCCTGGTGGAGGCCCTCTCCGCCACCGTGGTCTTTGAGCCCCAGTTCCGCAACCCCGACGCCCTGCGGGGGCTGGAGGGCTTTTCCCACATCTGGCTGATCTGGGTCTTCGATCAGTCCATTCGGCAGGGCTGGTCCCCCACCGTACGGCCGCCGCGGCTGGGCGGCAACGCCAGAATGGGCGTGTTCGCCACCCGCTCTCCCTTCCGCCCCAACCCCATCGGTCTTTCCCCCGTGGAGCTGGAAGCAATCGAGCACACCGCTCACAGCGGCACAGTGCTCCGCGTCCGGGGGGCGGATCTGGTGGACGGCACCCCCATTTTAGACATCAAACCCTACATCCCTTACGTAGACTGCAAGCCGGAAGCCACCGGCGGCTTTGCCAGTGCCCCAGCGGCGCCTACCTTGACTGTGGACATCCCCCCTCACCTGCTGGAACAGGTGCCGCCTCAGCACCGGGAGGCCCTGACCGGCGTGCTGGCCCTGGATCCCCGACCCCACTATCAGGATGACCCGGAGCGGATTTACGGCTTTGTATTTGCCGGTCTGGAGGTCCGCTTTTCTGTGGCAGGGAACCATCTGACCGTTCGGGAGGTCCGTCCCGCCACTTGAGCGCGGCAGTATTCCCATATTTCCCCCTGGGCCCAAAAAAGAGCGCCATCCGCATGGATGGCGCTCTTTTATTACGCTGTCAGTGACTTTTACTTGGCAGCCTTGGCGGCCTTGATGGCCTCGATCAGCAGCGGGGTGACCTT